>SLIH01000041.1 GCA_007135745.1 Halomonas sp.
CTCATCCCGGTTGTCCTGCTCCTGACGTTTTTCACCACTGATAATCAGGGTATCGCCTTCCACCTCCAGCTGGACGTCATCCCGATCGACGCCGGGAAGCTCAAGGCTCAGTGTGTATCTGTCCTTGTCCTCCTTGATGTCGATCGAAGGCCTCAGGAAACCATCGGTGAAGGGCGTAGCAGGCATGGATGGCCATGCAGAGGGCATGCCCATGCGGCGTGAAAAGTCCTCAAACATCCGGTTCATCTGGTCATGCATGGCCAGAATGGGATTGCTTTCCGGTCCCGGCGTTGCCGGGGTATTCAGATTTCGCTGAACGGGCACCTGCGAGCCGACCTGCTGACGCTTGTCCTGTTCCTGTTCGTTGCGGAACCAGTTCCAGGGAGAGAGTTTTTTCCAGTCCATAAGGCACCTCCTGTTTAAACGATTAAGGTTACGTCTAACTGAGTTGTGTGGGCGTGTCGGCGCTTTTCAAGCGGGGCGGAGGGAATTGAGTGGGGTTCCTGTACAGCGCTATGAATTACCGGTAAGGTTCCGGGATTGTTCAGGAAATCAAAGAACCGACAATAGCAAAAGGGGGATGTCTCGTGACCAGCTGGCTGTTGGCGCTGATCGCCTTTACGGTATTTGCACTGGGTTACCGTTTCTACTCCAAGTACCTGGCCGAGCGGATTTTCCGCCTGGATCCGAACTTCACCACGCCTGCCTACCGGTACGAAGACGGTGTTGATTTTGTGCCGACGAACAAGTTCGTACTCTGGGGCCATCATTTCACTTCCGTTGCTGGTGCGGCCCCCATTATAGGACCGGCGATTGCCATGATCTGGGGCTGGGGGCCGGCGCTGGTCTGGGTGTTGATTGGCACGGTCTTCATGGCTGGTATCCACGATTTCGGTACGCTCTGGGCCTCGATCCGCAACCGGGGCCAGTCCATTGGCATGATTGCGCGCAATGTGATCGGACCCCGGGCGCTGACTCTCTTCCTGCTGATTATCTTCTTCCTGTTGTTGATGGTTAACGCCGTCTTCGCGGTTGCCATCGGTACGCTGTTTACGGCCTTCCCGGAAAGTGTGCTGCCGTACTGGCTGCAGATCCCCATCGCCATGGTCATCGGCTTCCTCGCTTACAAGCGCCAATTCCGGATACTGGTTCCGTCTTTGATCGGTCTGGGCCTGCTGTTGTCACTGGTCTATGCCGGCACCCATGTGCCACTGTCCATGCCGGAAGAAGTGGGCGGGTACCCCTCCACAGCCTGGTGGGTGCTCATCATGCTGGCCTACGGGGCCATCGCCTCCCGCCTGCCGGTCTGGCTGCTGCTCCAGCCGCGGGATTTCATCAATGCCCATCTGCTGTTTGTCTGTCTTTTCCTGGTTTATCTGGGCGTTTTCGTGGGGCGGCCCGAGATTGTCGCGCCCATGTTCAACACCAATGTGCCGGCTGATGCGCCGCCCATACTGCCGCTGCTGTTCGTGACCATCGCCTGTGGCGCCATCTCCGGCTTTCACGGTCTGGTCAGCTCCGGGACCTCATCCAAACAGTTGAAGCGCGAGCCTGAGGCACGCTTCGTGGGTTATCTTGGTTCCACGGGTGAAGGGCTTCTGGCCGTGGCCGCAATCCTGGCCACGGCCGCCGGTTTCGCCACCTTCTCGGAGTGGAGTGAGCATTACGGAAGCTGGGCCGAGGCAAGCGGCAGCGGTATAGCGGCTTTTGTTCAGGGGGCAGGCAGCCACGTTCAGAATCTGGGCATCCCCGTCGTGGTAGCGACCACCTTCATGTCCATGATGGTGGTGGCATTCGCAGCCACTACACTGGATACCAGCATGCGCCTGCAGCGCTTTATTCTCGGCGAGATCGGGCGCCAGTATCGTATGCCGATTCTCGGCAACATCAACTTTGCCACCGTGGTGGTCTTTCTCAGCTGTGCGGCGCTCGCCTTCTTTGCCGATCCCGACAACCCGGGTGCCGGAGGTATGGTTTTGTGGCCGTTGTTCGGAACCACGAACCAGCTCACCGCCGGGCTTTCCCTGTTGGTGCTGACGCTGATTCTCTGGCACCTGAAACGCAATTTCGTAGTGGCCCTGATCCCGTTCCTGTTTGTGGCCACCATGACGGCCTGGAGCATGGTGATCAATATCGGCAATTATCTGGCCGATGGTAATGCCATGCTGACCGTGATCGGGGGGCTCATTCTGGTGCTCAATGTCTGGCTGATTCTGGAGGGGGTCAACGCCGTGCGTCACAAGCATAAGCCCAACGATCTGATCGAGAATGCCAATGGTTAGGCAGTGGCTCAGGCGCCTGCATGACTTCTACGATGAGGTCTATCAGGCGCCTTACCGGCGTATGGAACGGCGCGCCCGGCGCCGGCAGGAAGACATGTTCCGTCTGATGGTGATGTCTGAATCCCTGGGGGTGCCCAATCCGGTGTCCTTCTACACGCTTGAGCTGCTGCCTTTCATGCTCGAGGATTTCCATGACTGGCATCAGCGTATGGGCATGGAGCATTCCCCTCTGGAGGGCTTCCGTTGCTGTTAGGCAAGCTGTTCGGCCGTCGCGCGCAGCCTGTGGACAGTGGCCCCGGTGCGCGCTTGAGCTTCTTCGGCGGCAAAGGCGGGGTAGGGAAGACCACCTGCGCCTCGGCCTTTGCGCTGCAGCTGGCGGAATCCGGTCAGCGTGTCCTTGTGATCTCTACGGATCCAGCCCATTCCCTGGGTGATCTTTGGCTGCAGAAGCTGGCTGCAGAGCCCCGCAGCTTGCTGGAGAACCTGGATGCTCTGGAACTCGATGCCGAGCAGGCGCTGGATCGCTACATGAGCGAGGTGCGGCGTAACCTGAGGGATCTGGCCAGCCCCGAAGTGCGCGAAGCCGCAGTTCGTCAGGCGGATCTCGCTGCCAGTTCGCCGGGTGCCGAAGAGGCTGCGCTGCTTGACGAGCTGGTCCGGCTCACGCTGGAAGAGCGCCAACGCTACGATCACCTGATCTTTGATACAGCCCCGACTGGCCATACCTTGCAGCTGCTGCAACTCCCGGAAGCCATGCGAAGCTGGACCGAAGGTCTTCTGGCGCGAAGAAAGGAATCCATGGACACTTCTCTTGCCGCCCGAGGGCAGCAGGACCCACCGGAGGATCGCGCCGCCAGCATCCTGGCGCGCCGGCGCGACCGATACGCCAGCATGCGCGACTGCCTGCTGGACCAGAATCGTACCCGCTTTATTCCGGTACTGAATCCCGACAGGCTATCACTGGAGGAAACCCGGCGGATGGTGAAAACTCTGGGGGAAGTGGGGGTGCGTGTGGATACCCTGATCGTCAACCGCGTACTGCCCGAGGAGGCAGACGGCAGCTTCGCCGCCCGGAGACGCAGCAACGAGGCGCAGCACCTCGAGGCGATAACACAGACGTTTCCAGACTTGGAACAGATCCGTCTGCCCCTGGAAACCACCGACGTCAGCCGAGAGCAGGGCTTACAGCCCCTGGCGCAGCAGCTCGCCCGTCTTAACGCTTGACCTCTCGCAAAGACGCCAAGGGAAAAAAACAGTCACAGGTCACAAGTCGCAGGTCAAATCATCCCTGTAACTTGTAACCTGTAACTTGTCACTCCTTTCAACCCCAGGCTTTTTCCAGCACCGCCCGCGCGTCCTTGAGCGTCACTTCCTTGGGATTGAACATAATGGAACCATCGTCCAGTGCTGCCTGTGCAATGCGGTCGAGCTGGCTCTTTTCGACCTTGCCGGTTTCCTGCAGGGTGCGCGGCAGCTTGCAGTGGCGGTAGAGATCGTCGCGCAGTTTGCGGATGGTCGCGATGGACTCTTCCGCCCGCTGGGCCTTGGGTGTGATGGCATAGATTTCAGGGCCGGCCAGGTGCAGCAGCAGTTCGCTGAGCGGCTCACGGATCTTCTCGATGTTGTATTCCAGCACGTAGGGCAGGAACAGGCTCATGCACAGGCCATGGGGCAGATGGCAGATGGCGCCAAGCGAGTGCCCCAGGGCGTGCACCAGTCCCACCATGGAGTTGGTAAAGGCGATGCCGGCCATGGTTGAAGCCTGTGCCAGCTCCAGACGTTTGTCCGCGTCATTCGGATCTTCCATGACCTTCAGCAGGTTGTTGCTGATTTTCTTGATCGCCGCTGCGGCGTAGGCATCACTCAGCGGGTTCTTGGCCATGCAGGTGAAGGCCTCGACCGAGTGGGTCATGGCATCCATTGCGGTGGCCGCCGTGATGTGTGGCGGCAGGGTCAGGGTCATGCGCGGGTCGATGATGGCCGCGTCCGGAAGCATGAAGCTGGATTCAAAGGCCAGCTTGACCTCACGTTTGGTGTCGGCAATGACCGCAACGGATGTGACTTCGGAGCCCGTACCTGCTGTGGTCGGAATGGCAATGAAGGGCTTGAGCGGTCGTTTGATCACACCAGCGCCGGAGTACTTGGCGATGTCGGTGCCGCCTTCCGAGACCAGGATGTTCACGGCCTTGGCGGTATCAATAGGCGAGCCCCCGCCGATGGCCAGGATGCCGTCGCACTTCTTGCTGCGGTATTCCTTGGCGATGGCCGTGACGGTCTCCTTGGAGGAGTCAGCGGGAACGTCGTCGAAGACGACCGAGACGTCCAGCTCACCCTCCTCGCAGGCCCCAATAACGGTATCGAGCAGGCCGGCGGCGCGTACGCCTTTGTCGGTGATTACCATCGGACGCTTGCACCCCTGCGAGGTGAACTCGTAGGGAACGTGCTCAAGGGCGGCATTGCCGGCAATGACTTTGACCGGGCAGAAAAATTCGTAGTACTTGTTGCTCATGATGACCTCACCGTGTCCACAAAATTGGTCGCGACCTTGAAATAGATCCGGGCGCCACTGATCAGTTTTTCCGGCAGCCCAAGGCTCGCCGGGTATTCCTTCACGGCTCGTTCAGCCAGAAGGCGAGGCAGAATAAAGGTTTCCAGGCGATTGAGTACGCGGGTCATGCGTGTGGCGTAACCCAGATCCCCGTCCACAAGCATGCGGGCATTGGCAAACGCCTCGGCTGTTTTCTCCTGAAAAGACAGCACCAGGAAAGCGTGGTGCAGGTGCTTGAACTGAACACTGACGTCTGGCTTGCCCGTGGTTTCTCCCCCCAGATACTGAAGGGTGCCGTCGCGCTGTTTGCGCATCATAAGGCCCGGCCCGCTGGGCATGACTGTCATCTCAAAGAGAAAGCCGTCCGGAAGCACACTGACCTCCTTTCGGACGCTTTCATCCACCTGCGTGATGGCTTCCATGGCCCGACCGACGACGTCCATCATCAACTGGACATAATTCCGTTTGGCCTGTGAGGCCAGGGGTCGTAACCGTTGTACTGGCTTTAACCGTTCTATGATCATCAATTCGGTTTCCCTGGTTTGCAGCGGTTTCGATTGGGACATGCTAGGCTTGGCCGCACTTGTCCGGGTGCATCCGCATCTTTTATCACAGGGGCGCGTCGCTGCACAGGGGTACCCCGGAGACGCGCCCGTGTCTTGTACACCGAAGATGATTTTTAGAGCTTTTGCTCTAAAAGTCAATAGAGCGCCAATTTAATCGCGATCAGGAGGATTTGAAGTACGCGATGGACGACCTTCGACTGAAGTTCTGGGAAAAACGCACCTCCGCGGGCCACAAGGTCACCGGTTATCATTCCGAACCTTCGGGCCGGCCGGTGCTGCATTTTATTCATGGCAATGGCTATAACTGCCTGGTCTACCGGCCCATGCTGGATTATCTGGCGCAGGATTTTGATCTTTTCCTGCACGATACCCAGGGCCACGGATACAGTGAGAACGGAGAGGGGTTTCTGGGCTGGAACCGCACGGCGGAACTCTGCGCCGAAGTCTGGGAGGATTACCGCCATCTCTGGGGGGATGTGCCCAATTACGGAACCGGCCACAGTTTTGGCGGCGTACTCACGGCACTCATGATGGCGCGGGATCCGCAACTGTTTCAGCGTGCCGTTCTGCTCGATCCCATCCTGTTCTCACCGGGGCTGCTGCGCATGATGCAGGTGGGCAGCTGGGTTGGCCTCTGGCAACGCAACAGCATGGCTGAACGCACCCGAAAAAGGCGCCGCCAGTGGCCCGATCGTGACAGTGCCCTGGAATCCATCGAGGGCAGGGGCATGTTCCGTGGCTGGCATCCCCAGGCCCTGAGGGCCTATGTGAACCATGCCCTGGCAGATACCGATGAGGGCGTGGAGCTGATGTGCCCGCCGGAACACGAAGCGGACATATTCTCTGCCTTCCCCAAGGGACTGTGGCGACAGCTGAAGCGCGTGAAAACACCCACCCACCTGATCTACGGAGAAGAGACCTATGATTTCGTCGTGAAATCCGTCTCCCAATGGTCATCCATGAACGACCAGATTACTACCCAGGTCATGCCTGGCGGCCACTGCTTCATGCAGCAGCACCCCCACGAGGCCGCGGAGGCGGTAGTCAGGGCGTTAACTTGACTCAATCGCCCGATATGCCGCTTCCCCGGGGAGTTCTGTGGGAGCGAGCTTGCTCGCGATTAAATGAAGGGTCTCACGCCCAGCCGCTGAGCCGCCAGAGAAGGACTTTCTGGTGGTTTCACACTGTTTCGTTTCGATCCGGATGGGCCAAAGTGCGGAAACCTTGAAACCTTTCCTTCCGGTTCTTCTCAGGGCGCCTTGATGGCTTTGGGAGAATTTCCAATCGCGAGCAAGCTCGCTCCCAAAGTGCAGGGCGAACCTCACTTTTAACTTGCAACTTGCCCCTGTTTTTCACCCCATCTCCTCGAGCCGCTTACGCGCTTCCTGCCCCGCCCAGTTATCCGCCTGGGCAGCGGTCTGGTAGTGCTGGCGCGCCTCGTCGCGACGCCCCTGGGCGGCCACGGCATCACCCAGGCCAAGGTAGGCGAGACTGGTGGGTACGCTGTCGATGGAGTTCTTGAAGTCCGCCTCCGCTTCGGCCCAGTTTTCCAGCTCGCGGTGCAGAAGACCGCGGCTGAGCGTATAGCTGAACATGTCTGGATAGAGGTTTACCGCCGCGTTGTAATCGTCCATGGCCCGTTTTTTCTCTCCCTTTTCCTTCAACAGATCTCCGCGAAAGGAGAGGAAGGCCGCTTCGTTGGGTACCTTTTCCAGAGCCTGCTCCACCAGTGTCATGGCTTTATCCAGATCCTTGTCCCGACGAGCCCGGCGGGCATCATCAAAGGTGTCGTAGGCTGGTTTGGCTTCCCGTATGCCAGCGATCATTTGCTGGTACTTCTCCTCTCCAATCCGGCCTTCCGGGCCCAGTCGCCGCGCCGTCTTCTGATTCTCCTGAACCCGCTCCTCCGAGGGTGGGTGAGACTGGAAGAGGCCGGAGAGAAAGTCAGTCCTGCGCCCCTCGGACATGCGCAGAAAGATTTCCTGCAGGGTGATCGCTTCCGAAGGATCATAACCGGCGGCGTGCATGTAGCGGGTGCCGTAAAGGTCTGCCTCCAGTTCCTGGGAGCGGCTGTACCGGGCCATGGTCAGGTGTGCCCCGAGCGCCGCACCGCCGAGGATGAGTGGCGCATACTGGTTATCGCTGAGTAATACACCCACCCCCAGACCTGCCATGCCGATGTTGACCAGCATGCCCCGCTGCATACGCTGGGCGCCGTGGCGTGCTGCGGAGTGAACAATTTCGTGGCCCAGAACGGCGGCCATCTGGGCTTCGTTTTCAAGTTCCAGCAGTAGGCCACGGTTGATGGCAATTTTCCCCCCGGGCAGTGCCCAGGCATTGGGGACGTTGCTGTTAAGTACCTTGAACTCATAGGGCAGGTCGGGCCGGTCGCTCTCCGCAGCCAGCGCCTGGCCGACGTCATTGACGTACTCGTTCAGTGCCGGGTCCAGATAGTAGTACCCGCCCTGGGACTGCAATGTCGGTTGATAGTTCTCCTCGCCGAGTTTTATTTCTTCCTGCTCTGATATCAGGCGCAGTTCGCGCTCGCCGGTTACAGGGTTGACGCCGCAGGCAGCTATCAGGGTGGCCAGAAAGACGACAGAAATCAGTTGGAGTGTGCGAGGAGTATAAGTGGCCATCGCGATCGGATTCCCTTGTGTTATTGGATGGTGTCGGACTCCGTATCCAGTGGCAGTGCCGGGCCAATTTCGCTATAGTGCCGCGAACCCGGCAACGCCGATCCGGTTGATCAATTATAGGGTCCTCGGGCCTGA
>SLIH01000445.1 GCA_007135745.1 Halomonas sp.
AATTACCTAAAACATACGATCCGAAAACAGTAGAAGACAAATGGTACGCGTGGTGGATGGAGCGCGGCTATTTTCACAATGACGCGTCCAACGGCGGCACGCCGTATTGTGTCGTGATTCCTCCGCCCAATGTGACGGGGATTCTGCACATGGGGCACGCGCTCAATAACACGATTCAGGATGCGTTGGTCCGTTGGCGTCGGATGCAGGGGTACAACACCGTCTGGGTGCCGGGCACGGACCATGCGGGTATTGCCACGCAGAACGTTGTCGAGCGCGCCCTGAAACAGGAAGGCTTCTGCGTGGAAATGCCTCTGGCGCAATCGGATGAGAACCTGCCGGTCTTTGAAATCCAGTTCCACCGCATACTGACACCGGAGGGCGACGTATTGGGTGCCGCCCATGTTGCCCGAAGCATGAGCGCGCGGGAGGGCGTTCAGGACAACCTGCATTACCTCAACAGCCACGACCCCCTGACCGGTCTGCTCAACCGGCGCGAGCTGTCCCAGAGACTCAACCGAGCCCTGAAAATCGTCCGTGAAACCGGCACACCCCACGCTCTGGTATTTCTGGATCTGGACAATTTCACCGAACTCAATGACCAGTTCGGTGCTGGCGGCTGTGATCGCTACCTGCGTGAACTGAGCGGCCTGCTGATGTCCAGATTACGTCAGCGCGATGCCATAGCCCGGGTGGCAAGCGATCAGTTCGCCATTATTCTGGATAACTGCGGCGAGGATGAAGCACTCAAGGTGTGCGACAACCTCAAGGAAGCGGTGGCCGGCTTTTCCTACGAATGGCAGGAAAAACCCATGCACACCACGGTCTGCGGCGGCCTGCTCCCTCTTAACGCGGAAAAGGATGCTTCCCCGGAACAGTGCCTGACCCTGGCGGCGGATCTGTGTGAAACAGCAAAAACCAGTGGCCCCTCAAGCATCAGCGTTTACCGCTCACCGGACGGTATCAGTTCCCAGGCGCAGACACGGGAACAGCTTGCGCAGCTGCAGAACGCCATTTCAACCGGCGCGGTTGAACTGCACTTCCAGGCACTGCGGGCCATTTCCAGCGCTACCTGGGGAGATCATGTCGAAGTGCTGGCGCGACTGCGCCGCGAACCCAGCGATACCGGAGAAGTGTACGAATCCCTGTGGGAGCCGGGAGACTTCATGCCATTGGCGGAACGCTACGATCTGGCCAGCGCCCTCGACCAACTGGTTATCAACAAAACCCTGGAGTGGCTCGAAGCCCATCCCCTGATGCATCCACGGATCAAGATGATCAGCTTCAACGTGTCCGTCTCCAGCCTTCTGGACGAAGACTTTGCCCCAAAAGTCAGCGAGCGCATTGAGGACTGCTCGTTCGACGCCGAGAGCTTCTGTTTCGAGATTCGTGAAAAGGATGCCCTGGCCTACCCCGACGCCGTGCGCCGGTGCTGCCGCCTGCTGCACAAGGCAGGATGTCGGATCGCCCTGGACTCAGCGGGAACGACCGGCGCTACCCACAGGCTGCTTGATGAACTCGCTGCCGACATCATCAAGATTGATGAGTCCCTGATGCAGGGGCTGGCGGAGAGCGAACTTCAACAGATCATGGTGGAAGCAATCCATCGCATGGCGGAGCATCGTGAAGCCGTTACCGTAGCGCCCTTCATCGAGGATGATGCAACACTGCGCAAGGTGCGGGAACTGGGCATGCATTTCGGGCAGGGATACCGCCTGACGGCACCGGAACTCATTGAAGAGCTGGCGCCGCCGGCGTACAAACCGGGCAACCGCCCGGGCCGGAATACCGGGAGCTAAGCGCTTCCTAACGCTGGGCCAGACGCTGCCGTGCGCGCGCAACGGCTTCTCGGACCTGCCCCGGCGCCGTCCCGCCTATATGATCCCGGGCCCGGACTGAACCGTCCAGGGTCAGCACCTCAAACACGTCCTTACCGATGGCATCGGAGAACTGCTGCAGCTGCTCCAGACTGAGCTCTTCCAGATCCAGCCCCTGGCCATCGGCAAAGGCCACGGACTGACCCACAATCTCATGGGCATCCCGGAAGGGCACGCCCTGGCGTACCAGGTAATCAGCCAGATCCGTTGCGGTAGCAAAGCCCCGACTCGCTGCCGCCCGGGTATTTTCAGCCTTGACCGTCACCGCCGGCATCATATCGGCATAGGCCTTGAGTACTCCCTTGACCGTGTCCACGGTATCGAACAACGGCTCTTTGTCTTCCTGATTGTCCTTGTTGTAGGCAAGCGGCTGGGACTTCATCAGCGTCAACAGGGACACCAGGTGCCCATTGACCCGGCCGGTCTTGCCCCGAACCAGTTCCGGTACATCCGGATTCTTTTTCTGGGGCATGATGGAGGAACCGGTACAGAACCGGTCCGGCAGATCAATGAAATCAAACTGGGCCGAAGTCCACAGCACCAGTTCTTCGCTGCAGCGCGACAGGTGCGTCAGCAACAGAGCCGCGAAACTGGTGAATTCAATGGCAAAGTCGCGGTCACTGACCGAATCCAGAGAGTTCTCCGTGGGCTTATCAAAGCCCAACAGCTCGGCCGTGTAGGCCCGATCGATGGGATAACTGGTGCCGGCAAGCGCCGCCGCACCCAGCGGCATCTGGTTCATGCGTGCACGACAATCCTGTAGACGCCCATAATCGCGCTCCAGCATCTCGAACCAGGCCATCATGTGGTGGCCGAAGGTGACTGGCTGGGCACTCTGCAGATGGGTAAAGCCCGGCATGATGGTCGCTGCTTCGCGCTCGGCCAGATCCAGCAGGCCATTCTGCAGCCGGTGCAGCTCATCACTGATGGCATCGATTTCATCGCGCAGGTACAGCCGGATATCCGTGGCCACCTGGTCGTTGCGTGAACGACCGGTGTGCAGCTTCTTGCCCGTGACACCAATGCGCTCGGTCAGTGCCGCCTCGATGTTCATGTGAACATCCTCCAGGCTCACCGACCATTCGAAACGGCCCGCCTCAATATCGGACCGCACCGCCTCCAGGCCTTCAATGATCTGGTCGCGCTCGGCTTCGGTCAGCACGCCCACCCTGGCGAGCATGCGGGCATGGGCCATCGATCCGGCAATATCGTGGTGATAGAGTCTGCGGTCAAAGCCAACAGACGCGGTAAATCGCTCCACGAACGCATCAGTGGGTTCACTGAAACGTCCGCCCCAGGGCTTTTCGGCCGCCTTGTGATCCTCGCTCATGGTCTATTCTGTCCTTACACGGGTGAGACACGGGTCGGGAGTATAACACCAGGAGCCTCCATGAGCGCGCAAACACCAGCCACAGAGACAGAATCGGGAGAACTTTTCATTCCCGATCTGTGTCGCATGCGCGCCGTGCTGACCATGATCATTGCCACCGAGCTGATGGTGCTCCTTTTTGCCCTGGTCCAGGCCACCGACCAATGGCTGGCCTGGGATTATCTGGGGCTGGCGTCGCTCCTTGCCCAATGGATTGTGCTGACCAGCGCCGCGCTCATCTGCGCCCTGCGCCAGATACTGGCTCGCCTCACCGCTCCCCTGGCCACCACCGCGGTGCTGGCTCTGGTGCTGGCAGACATCACCCTGTTCACCCTGGTTGCCCAGTGGCTGATCGCCGGCGCCTCCCCGATTTTCTTACCCGACTGGCAGGAACTGGGTCGCAACCTCCTGATCGGGGGCGTCATCACCCTGGGGCTGCTGCGGAACTTCTACATCCAACATCAATGGCAACTGCAGAAACAGGCAGAACTGCGGGCCCGCGTGGCTGCGCTCCAGGCCCGGATTCAGCCTCACTTCCTGTTCAACAGCATGAATACCATCGCCAGCCTGATCGCCACGGACCCGCAGAAAGCCGAGGACGTGGTGCTGGATCTCTCCGAACTGTTTCGAGCCAGCCTGCGCAGCGCCGACGACCATCTGATTCCCCTGAAACGGGAAATCGAGCTCTGCCATCAGTACCTGCGCATTGAATCCCTGCGACTGGGGAACCGCCTCCAGGTACAGTGGGATCTGGACCCAGACGCGGAGCAACAGCCGCTGCCTCCTCTGACGCTGCAACCCCTACTGGAGAACGCCATCTATCACGGTATCCAGCCGCTGAAAGGGGGCGGCACCCTGAGCATACGCACGGAAACCACCCGGGACTGGGTCTATGTGCTTATCCATAACCCCCTGCCCGCAGCAGACTCCACACGCCATCAGGGGCACCGGATAGCGCTCGAGAACATCCGCGCGCGACTGGCCACGGTCTATGCCGAACCTGCCATACTGAAAACCAGCCAGCAGGGAACTCAGTTCACGGTCACCCTGCGCCTGCCGCGCGAACTGGAAGAGAACCCGACACCATGAGCGAACGCCGTATCCTGATCGCCGATGACGAAGAACTGGCCCGCGCCCGCCTCGAGCGCCTGATCACCCAGATGGCGGGCTACAGCGTCTGTGCCACGGCCGAAGACGGCGAAACCGCTCTGTCCGAAGCCGCCCGGACGCATCCCGACATCGTCCTGCTCGATATCCGCATGCCGGGGACCGACGGCATGAAGGCGGCGGAACAGCTCAGCCAGCTGAGCACTCCCCCGGCGCTTATCTTCTGCACCGCCTACGACCATTACGCGCTGGATGCATTTCGCGTACAGGCGGCCGCCTATCTGGTCAAACCGGTACGGCAGGAAGCATTGCAGCAGGCTCTGGAGAAAGCGGCCCGGGTCAACCGACTGCAGCAGGATGCCCTGGAAAAAACAGGCGACGCAGAAGAACCACTGAGCATTCGCAGCCACCGGGGCGTGGAACTGATTGATCCGACAAGCCTCTACTACTGCATGGCGGACAACAAATACGTCACCCTGATCCACCGCCAGGGTGAGAGCGTCTGCGACCACAGCCTCAAGGAACTGGAAGCGGCCTACCCCGAGCGCCTGCTGCGCATCCACCGCAACACCCTGGTCAACACGGATTATCTGGTGGCACTGGTTCGCAGCGGCCACGGCCGCCACAAGGTCCGGCTGAGCGACCCGAACGACACCCACCTCCCGGTCAGCCGACGGCATGTATCGACAGTTCGGGAGTGGTTGGATCGCAACTGAGAACCCCAAACCAGCGACAAAAAAATCCAGAACAGGTACCCTTACGGCATGATTCAATCCGGTAAAAAGGCACCTCAATGACCCGCAAGATTCTGCGCATTGCCACCCGCCGCAGCAACCTCGCCCTGTGGCAGGCGGAACACATTAAAGCCGAGCTGGAAGGCCATCATCCCGGCCTCTCCGTGGAACTGGTCGGCATCAAGACCCGTGGCGACAAAATACTGGACGTGCCGCTCGCGAAGATTGGCGGCAAGGCCCTGTTCGTCAAGGAACTCGAAGAAGCCATGCTCGACGGACGCGCCGATCTGGCCGTCCACTCCATGAAAGACGTCCCCATGGAATTCCCCGAAGGTCTGGGACTGGTCGCCATCTGTGAACGTGGGGCGCCCGGAGACGCCTTCGTCAGCAACCATTACAACAGTGTCGACGAACTGCCCCAAGGGGCCATCGTCGGCACCTCCAGCCTGCGCCGCCAGGCCCAGCTCAAGGCTCACCGGCCCGACCTGCAGATCCACACCCTGCGCGGCAACGTCAACACACGCCTGAGCAAACTCGATGAAGGCCAGTTTGACGCCATCGTCCTGGCCACCTCCGGTCTGCAGCGACTGGGTTTCCACAGCCGCATCCGCAACGAACTGCCGCGGGACATCTGCCTCCCGGCCGTCGGCCAGGGCGCCCTTGGCATCGAGTGCCGCACCAACGACCAGGAACTCATCGACATGCTCGCGCCCCTGGTGCACCGGGACTCCTCGGATCGCGTCCTCGCCGAACGGGCCCTCAACACCCGCCTGGAAGGCGGGTGTCAGGTCCCCATTGGAGCCTACGCCGAGCTGGAAGGCGACGACATATTCCTGCGCGGCATCGTTGCTTCCCCCGATGGCGACCCCGTCTACCGGGTGGAAGGCCGCGCCCACCGCAAAGAAGGCGAGGCACTGGGACGCCGCCTGGCCGAGGAACTGCTCGAGAAAGGTGCAGCCGACGTGCTGGAAACCGTCTATGGCCATCGCCCCCAGTGATCCGCTGCTCAGTGGGCGGCGCATCCTGGTGTGCCGCCCGCAACCCAGGGCAGACCAACTCTGCCAGACTCTGATTGAAAGTGGCGCTCAGGCGCGGGCGCTGCCGATGATGGAAATACAGCCGCTGGAGCTGGACGGCAGAGGCCGCGCCCTGATTCAGGACCTTGACCATTTCCAGCATGTGATTGCCGTCAGCCCCAACGCCGCTCAACGCCTGATCGACCACCTGGAACAGTGGTGGCCCCAGTGGCCCACAGGCATTCACTGGTGGGGTGTCGGCAAGGGAACGGCCGATGCCTTCCAGAACGCAGGCCTGCCCGCAAACTTTCCTGATCAGGGTCACGACAGCGAAGCACTGCTGGCACGCCCCGAGTTCAGCAGGGAACGCATTTCAGAACAGCGCATTCTGCTGTGCAAGGGCCAAGGCGGCCGGGAACTGCTCGCGCAGACACTGCAGGAACGCGGCGCCCGAGTCGAACATCTGCCCCTGTATCAACGACAACGCCCAAGCTATGATGCGAAGACCATAGTCGAGCATTTCAGAGATTTCGATCCGGACACTCTGATCGTACTCTCCGGGGAAACATTGAAGAACCTGTTGCAGGTAGTACAGAATACAGATCCGGGCCTGACCCGCCGGCGCTTGATTGTCCCCGTGAGCCGCGTCGCTGAGGAAGCCGAAGCCGCGGGCTTTGAAAACATCATCATTGCAGGGGATCTTTCGCCAGCCGGCCTGTTGAAGGCCCTGCAATCGCCAACCAGGAGCTAAGGACGCCCGTGAGCGATAACAACGAGAAACAGTTACCCGTCCCCTCCCGCGATTCAGCCAATTCGGCTGCCCGACCCCGCCTCTGGCCCCTGTGGCTGCTCGTTCTTGTGCTTATCGCAGCGGTGGCCACTCTTGGATTCACCCTATGGGAGCAGCATCAGGAGCAGGCCCATAATCAACAGCAGGTGGCTGACCGGCTCACCGCGCTGGAAGAAGAAACCGAACAACTCAAGGGCGAGCAGCAGTCGCTGCGCCAGGGTCGCGAAGACCGCCTCAATCGCCTCGAATCCAAACTGGACGAGCATGGCAGCCGACTGGAAACCCAGAGCCGACAGATTGATCACAACGCACGCTCGCTGCTGGGTCTCGGGCAGCGCACGCGCACCGACTGGTTGCTGGCCGAAGCAGAATACCTTCTGCGCCTGGCCAATCAGCGCCTGCAACTGGAGGGTGATTTCCGGGGCGCGCTGGCCATCCTAGAGGATGTCGACCGCGTCCTGGCAGAAACTGACGATGCCGGCACCCATCCGGTTCGCCGACAGCTTGCAGAAGACATTCTCGCCCTGCGCACCATCACGCCGGTGGATCGTACCGGCATCTATCTCCAGCTCGAAGCCGGCATGGGCATGGCCAATGAACTCACTGGCGGACACCTCCATCAGGCCCGCATGAGCGCACCTGCCCCACAGGAACGCAGAGAAGAACTGGCAGAGACAGAAGGTCTCAGCTGGGAAAGGGCCTGGCAGCAGGTCCGTGACACCCTGGGTGAGATTGTCGTCATTCGACGTCTGGACGACCCGGCCAGACCGCTGCTCTCTCCGGAACAGGAAAGTCAGGCAAGGCTGCATCTTCAGATGATGATGGAAGAGGCCGGCGTCGCCCTGCTGCGACAGGATAAGGTGACCTACAAGCGAGCACTGCGGCGGGCCCGGGAGTGGCTTAATGAATGGTATGACCCGCAGCGTTCCGAGGTACAGACACTGGACGAGCTTCTGAAGGAACTCTCGGAACGGGAAATCGCACCCCCGCGCCCCGATATCAGCGAATCGCTGAGCCTGCTCAAGGCCCGAATCGCCGGCCGCCTGGACGAAGGCAATAACGAGGGTGACAACAACGGGGAGAACGACTCATGAAGCGCGTTCTGCCACTGGTTGTCGTTGCCCTGCTCGCGGGGTCCCTGCTGAGCCTGGGGATCAGCCAGGACACCGGCTATGTGCGCGTCACCATCGGATCATGGCTGGTGGAAACCAACTTCTGGGTCGGACTGGCGCTGGTGCTTC
>SLIH01000180.1 GCA_007135745.1 Halomonas sp.
CCCAGGGCAACCAGGATCTGTCCCAGCGCACCGAAGAGCAGGCCAGTTCCCTGGAAGAGACGGCCTCTTCCATGGAAGAGATCACAAGCACCGTCAGGCAGAATGCGGATAATGCCCAGGAATCCAACCAGCTGGCCAGCGCCGCGCGGGAGAAAGCGGAGCGTGGCGGAGAGATCGCGAAGCAGGTCGTGAATGCCATGGGCGACATCAAGAGCTCCAGTGGTGAGATTTCCGACATCATTACCGTTATTGACGAGATTGCGTTCCAGACCAATCTTCTGGCCCTGAACGCCGCGGTTGAGGCAGCCCGTGCCGGAGAGCACGGACGTGGGTTCGGCGTGGTTGCAGCGGAAGTGCGCAACCTGGCACAGCGCAGTGCATCGGCCGCCAAGGACATCAAGAAACTGATCAAGAACAGCACGGAAAAAGTCGAGCACGGCACCAAGCTGGTGGATGAATCCACGGAAACGCTGAACGAAATCATCTCCGCGGTGCAGACAGTGACCGACAAGATTGCCGAGATTGCAGCGGCCAGCAACCAGCAATCCACAGGCATCGATGAGATCAACAAGGCGGTATCCCAGCTTGATGAAGTCACCCAGCAGAACGCCGCGCTGGTTGAGGAAGCAGCCGCCGCTGCTGAGTCTCTCGATGAGCAGTCCACGTCACTGCTCGATGTGATGAGCTTCTTCAGTCAGGCACAGGAAGCGGGTGCCGCCGCACCGGCTCAGAAGGCCGCTGCCGGCAAGGGAAGCAAGACCAGCCCACAACCTTCAGGCTCGGCAAAGACAGGAGCCAAAAGCACCGCTCAGAGCAAAGTGCAGAAGCCGACGGCCGCCAAAAAGGCAGCCCCCGACGACGATACCGAGTGGGAAGAATTCTGATACGGGAGTAACCGTCTGTGCCCCAGGACCGGGAGTTTGCTTTTACCCGAGAAGACTTTGAGTGGATTCGACAGAAAGTAACCCGAGAAACCGGCATACAGCTGAACCCGTCGAAGGACCAGATGGTCTACGCCCGTTTGGCGCGACGCCTTCGGGCGCGTGGACTGAAGGATTTCGCTTCCTACCGGAAGCTGCTCGACAACGATGACGGCGAGGAAATGGGGCTGTTCGTCAACGCACTGACGACCAACCTCACCGCCTTCTTTCGCGAAGCCCACCACTTCGACCACTTGGCCGAGGTGCTGGAGGCGCATCGGGGCCACGACATCACCATCTGGTCCGCCGGCTGCTCAAGCGGCGAAGAGCCCTACTCCATTGCCATGACGGTCATGGATACGCTGGGCGAAGAGGATGCGGCCGGGGTTCGCATCATGGCTACGGACCTGGACAGCAGCGTCATCGCCCATGGTGAATTCGGCATCTATGAGGAAGCTCGCGTCGCGGGGCTGGACCGGTCATTGTTGAAACGGCACTTTCTCAAGGGGAAAGGTCGGAATCTGGGCAAGGTTCGGGTGAAGCCGCAACTGCGGGCCATGGTTGAGTTTCAGACCCTCAATCTTCTTCACGACTGGCCCTTTGACGAGCCCTTCGACATTGTCTTCTGTCGCAATACGGTGATCTATTTCGACAAAACCACTCAGGCCCGGCTTTTCGAGCGGCTCTTTGCCCAGACAACCCCCGGTGCCTGGTTGTACATCGGTCACTCCGAATCGCTTTGGAAAGTGACTGAGCGGTTTGTCTCTCACGGTCGTACTGTTTACCGGAGGCAGGAGTAGACCATGACATCAATCAATCCGGAACTACCACGACAGCCCCGTGCGTTACCCGGGTTTGAGCAGGTCCGACGCTACTGGGATCCTGTCCACAAGGTATACGCGGCCAAGATCATGCCCGGCGAATTCTATGTGACCCGTGGTGGCGAAATGATCGTAACGACCCTGGGCTCGTGCGTTTCCGCCTGCATACGGGACCGGGAAAAAGGCATCGGTGGCATGAATCATTTTCTACTGCCATTGCGTGGAGGGGATCCTGCGAAATGGGTTCATGACCCGGTCAACCTGGCAACGCGTTACGGCAATCACGCCATGGAGCAGCTCATCAATCGCATCATGCGACTGGGTGGCCGCCGCGAACAGATGGAAGTAAAACTATTTGGTGGCGGGCGGGTCCTGAAGGGCGTGACGACCGACGTGGGCAAGCGCAATATCGAATTCGCAATGGAATACATTGCCATTGAATCCCTTCCCCTGCTGGCTCAGGACGTGGGAGGCCTCTATCCGCGCAAGGTCCAGTATTATCCGGAAACCGGACGCGCCTTTTCCAAGAAGCTGCTGCGCACACGCAACGAGACCCTGGTTGAGCGCGAGAAAAATTATCTGCATGAACTGGAAGACGAAGCCATTGAAGGTGGTGAAGTCGACCTTTTCTAGCCTTAAAAACAAAACGGCAGGCCAAGATCATGATCCGAACCATTGTAGTGGATGACTCCGCGCTGATCCGGCAGATGCTGTCGGAGATGCTGAATGCGGCGCCGGACATCGAGGTGGTCGATACCGCAAACGACCCCTACGACGCGCGTGAAAAGATCAAACGCCACAATCCGGACGTCATCACCCTGGATGTGGAAATGCCAAAGATGGACGGCATTACTTTCCTGCGCAACATCATGCGACTGCGGCCGATGCCGGTGATCATGATCTCGTCCCTTACTCAGGAAGGCGCTGACGTAACACTGGAAGCGCTGGATATAGGCGCGGTGGATTATGTGGCCAAACCCCAGGCCAACGTTTCCCAGGAGCTGGGAGAGTATGCGGAGGAGATTCAGGCCAAGGTGCGGATGGCGGCTTCGGCCCGGGTGCGCAGCCGGTCCACGCCCCGAGAGGGAACCCCCCGGCATGACGCGGGCGCGGTGCTGCCCAAGCGCAAACCCGGGGATCTGAAGAGCACGGAAAAACTGATTGTCATCGGCGCCTCAACCGGCGGCACCGAGGCCATTCGCAAGGTGCTGGAGAAGCTGCCGCCGGACAGTCCGGCGGTGGTCATTACCCAGCATATTCCGGAGGCGTTCAGCGGTGCGTTTGCCAAACGCATGGACGGGAGTTGCGCGCTCACGGTCTGCGAAGCACAGCATGGTCAGCGGATCATTCCGGGGCACGCCTATGTGGCACCCGGAGACCAGCACCTGACCATCAAGCGGGATGGCGCCCGCTATGTCTGTCAGCTCAGCGATGCCGAACCGGTGAACCGTCACCGGCCCTCGGTGGATGTGCTCTTTCGCAGCGTGGGCAATGAAGCAGGCAAAAACGCCGTCGCCGCTCTGCTTACCGGTATGGGTGATGACGGTGCGCGCGGGCTTCTTGAGTTGCGCGAACTCGGAGCCCTGACCATTGCCCAGGACGAGCAAAGCAGTGTGGTCTGGGGTATGCCGGGGACGGCCGTGGAAATGGATGCCGCGGAAAAGGTTCTGCCACTGGGAGATATAGCGGAGGCGCTGCTTCTGGCCTGCCGGCGATAGGTCAGCAACACGCCTCTACTTAATTAAGAGGCCCTTCATTTCCAGCCAGACATCCTCCCAACCACGGGTTGGGAGGTAACGAAAACCTGAACGGACAAAACGCTGGACGCGCCCTTCAATCTGTATCATGAGCAGTGCAGCGGCCCGACTGGCATCCGGCAGTGGACGCACGCCCTGGTCCAATTCGCCGTTTTTGAGTATCTGGCGCAGTTCGGTTTCAAAGCGGTCGAAAAAATGCGAAGCGCGGGTCTGAAGCTGTTGGTCTTCACCGTTAAGTGCTGCCCCGGTCAGCACCCGGGTAATACCGGGGTTACGTTCGCAGAAAATCAACAGGAGCGTGGCCGTCTGGCCAAGGCGCTCATGCACATCGGGCTGCTGCTCGAGGATGCTCTGCAGCCGGCCAAAAACCGTTTCTTCCGCATAGGCAACCAATCCTTCGAACATCTTGCGCTTACTGGGAAAGTGCCGGTACAGCGCAGCCTCCGTCACCCCCACTTCCCGGGCCAGTCCGGCTGTGGTGATACGTTTCTCCGGCTCGGTTTCCAGCAGTCGGGCCAGGCTCTGCAGAATGCGCTCGCGGGGTGAGAGATGGACTTCGTTCATAACGCCCTCCGGCGATACCTCATCTTTGGATCTATACATTAACTGATGAGGGGGTGGAGGTCATCCAGAAGCAATGTATGGAACCCCTTGCAGAAGTGGCCCTGGCCGCGATAACGATCGCAGCCATAGCTGCTCCCACAGAACAAGGCAGACTTCAGAAGAAGGTGCCATCGAGGGGGGATGAGGCGCTGGCATAGGCCTTCTTGGGCATGCGGCCGGCCAGGTAGGCTTCGCGGCCGGCTTCCACGGCGTACCTCATGGCTCGGGCCATGCGTACCGGGTCTTTGGCCTCAGCGATGGCGGTGTTCATGAGGACGCCGTCGCAGCCCAGCTCCATGGCGACACTGGCGTCCGAGGCGGTGCCAACGCCGGCATCCACCAGAACCGGGACCGAGGCGTTTTCGACAATGGCGCGGATGTTGTAGCGGTTCTGGATGCCCAGGCCGGAGCCGATGGGGGCACCCAGGGGCATGACGGCGATGCAACCGAGCGCTTCCAGACGCCTGGCGATGAGGGGATCATCGTTGGTGTAGACCATGACATCGAAGCCATCGGCGATCAGGGTCTCGGCCGCCTTCAGTGTTTCGGTCACATCGGGGTAGAGGGTTTTTTCGTCACCCAGCACTTCCAGCTTGACCAGGTTATGGCCGTCGAGCAGTTCGCGGGCGAGCTTGCAGGTACGGATGGCGTCCTTGGCCGTGTAACAACCGGCGGTATTGGGCAGCAGAGTGTATTTTTCCGGCGGCAGGATATCCAGAAGATTGGGTTCGCCCGGGTTCTGGCCCAGATTGGTGCGGCGTACGGCCATGGTGACCATCTGCGCGCCACTTTCCCCAATGGCGGCCTGGGCCTGATCAAAATCGCGGTATTTGCCTGTTCCCACCAGCAGGCGCGACTGATAGGTTTTTCCGGCAATGGTGAGAGGACGATCTTCAGGGGTCTGTACTGTCATGCTCTGCCTGTTGTCTGAGTAATGGAATCAGCCGCCGCCAATCGCATGCACGATCTCGATACGATCACCGGGCGAGAGTTGAAAACTGTCGTGTTCACTTCGGGGAACAATTTCTTCGTTGACCTCGACGGCAATCCGCCGCCCGGCCAACTGCAACCTGTCCAACAGCCCGGCGATGGTCGCCGATTCATTGAGTGTCTGGGGCTCGCCGTTGATGACCACTTCCATAGTTTATCCTGTTCCGCCAACACCCTGCTGTGGGAATCTGTACCCATTAAAGATGGTGATGCCACCGGCCCACTTCAAGCCCCACGCCAGGCAGCAACGGCCAGGGAGAGCCATCCGATAATAAAGGCGACGCCACCCAGAGGCGTCATCATCCCGAACTCCGTGATGCCGGTAAAGACCAGGGCATAGAGACTGCCGCTGAACACCAGGATACCAAGGGTAAATGACCAGGCGGCCAGCGTCATGGCTCCCCGGGATCCGAGGGATACCGAAGCAATGGCGGTCAGGCCCAACGCCAAGGCATGGTACATCTGATAGCTGACCGCGGTCTGGTAGACCTCCAGCATACGCTCCGTGAGCACACCCTGCAGGCCATGAGCCCCGAAGGCACCCGCTGCTACCGCGAGCATACCGAAAACCGCCGCGATGGCGAGCCAGCGCCGCAGAAACACGGAGTCAATCACAGGCTGGGACATGGATTCTCTCCAGAGTGTCCAGATCGAGTGCGGTCAACAGCCCGCGGTAGACACAGCCCGTATCCAGGGCATAAATGCCCTGGGTGTCCGCACGGCCACCGAGCGATGCCCAGTGGCCAAAAATAATACGTAGCTGATCATTTCGGGGATAGCTGAACCAGGGTGCAAACCCTTCCGGCGTGTTCTCCACGCCTTCCTTGGCGGCCATATCCAGAGTGCCATCCTCCGCCATAAAACGCATTCGGGTGAAGTAATTCGTAATGACCCGCCAACGGTCCATGCCCTGGAGCTGCTCGGACCAGCGCTCGGGCCGGTTACCGTACATCTGCCTGAAATAATCCGGGGCCCGCTTGCCCTGGATGACCTGCTCCAGCTCACCACTCAGTGCTACGGCCTTTTCCGCCGACCAGAAATGGGGCACACCCGCATGCACCATAAGGATGTCCCGCTCGGGATCATGCACTGCAAAATTCTGCTGCAGCAGCCAGTCAATCAACCGGTTGCGATCCGGTGCTTCGAGTATTTCCGCCAGAGTATCCTTTCGCCTCGGCTCATGGCCCGCCAGGGCGACAGCCAGAAAATGCATGTCGTGATTACCCAGGGTCACCAGGGCATTATCCGCCAGTGACTGGACCAGACGCAGGGACTGCAGGGACTGGGGGCCGCGATTGATAAGGTCGCCGACAAACCAGAGCCGATCACAATCCGGCCGGAAATGGATCCGGTCCATAAGGGCGCGAAGACTGTCGTGGCAACCGTGAACATCACCAATGGCATAGTCCGCCATGAACTACTCCTGATTGCTGAGATACAGGTGATTCGCCAGGGTAACGAAATCGGCCAGGCTGAGATTCTGGGGTCGCAGGCCCGGGTCCAGACCGACCTGTTGCCAGTCCTCGTCCTGCATCAGGCTGAACAGCCCCTTGCGCAGGGTTTTGCGCCGGGCGCTGAAGGCGGTACGTACCACCTGGGCCAACAGGTCCGGGTCCCGGGCCGGGCACGGGAGTTCGGCGTGAGGCACCAGACGCACCACAGCCGATTCAACCTTCGGCGCCGGCCGGAACGCGCCCGACCCCACGGTGAACAGCGGGATCACCTGACAGTAGTATTGAGTCATGATCGCCAATCGGCCCCAGTTGCTGTCGCCGGGGGCGGCGGCCATGCGCTCCACCACTTCCTTCTGCAGCATGAAATGCATGTCCTTGATGACATCGCGAAAATCCAGCAGATGAAAAATCAGCGGCGTGGAGATGTTGTAAGGGAGATTACCGACGATACGAAGCGGACCATCGGCAGCAATCGAGCGGTAATCGAATCGAAGCGCATCGCCCTCGTGGATGGTCAGCTCGGGGTAGTTGAAAAACTGCGCCCTGAGGCCAGGGATAAGATCCCGGTCCAGCTCGATCATCTGCAAACGGGGATTCAGCGTCAGCAAGGGCTCGCTGAGTGCCCCCATGCCGGGACCAATCTCCACCAGATTGTCATCCGGGCGAGGGGCAATGCTGCCCACGATGCGATCAATCACACCGGCGTCATGCAGAAAGTTCTGGCCAAAGCGCTTACGCGCCTGGTGCTGGGGCGGGCCCTTTCGACTCATGCAGTTTCCTGCCGCACCAGCGCCCGTTGCCTAACCATATAGGCCGCCGTGGCAAGCGCTTCTTTGAGACTGCCCCCATCCGCCCGCCCGGTACCGGCCAGATCGATGGCCGTGCCGTGATCAACGGAAGTCCGGATGATCGGCAGGCCGAGAGTGATATTCACGGCAGCACCGAACCCTTTGTATTTGAGTACGGGCAGACCCTGATCATGATACATCGCCAATACCGCATCAGCGCCCTCAAGGTGGTGCGGGGTGAAGAGCGTATCCGCCGGCAGCGGGCCGCTCAGGTGCATGCCCTCCCCGCGCAGCGACTCCAGCACCGGCTCGATGACATCGATCTCCTCACGCCCGAGATAGCCCCCTTCGCCAGCGTGGGGATTGAGCCCCGCCACGAGTATGTGCGGTTCGGCAATGCCAAAATGGCGCTGGAGATCCTCATGGAGGATCCGCAACACCTGGGTCAGCTTCTCTTGCGTAATGGCATCGGGCACTTCCCGCAGCGGGAGGTGTGTGGTCGCCAGAGCCACACGCAGCCCACGGGTAGCCAGCATCATGACCACGCCCCAGGAGCCGCACTTTTCCTGCAGAAATTCAGTGTGGCCGCTGAACTCAATGCCGGCCTCGTTGATGACCCCCTTGTGCACGGGCGCCGTGACCATGCCCTGGGCAATATCGAGCTGGCAGGCTTCAATGGCGGCCGCCAGCGTCTTGAGAACATAGTCGCCATTGGCCGGATCAAGCCGGCCCGGCCGGGAGTTGGCGGCGGTGGCGACCGACCAGACGGAC
>SLIH01000302.1 GCA_007135745.1 Halomonas sp.
AGGCGGCTGGAGAGTTTCCAGAATGGGACCACCATTATGACCGCCATCAACAGCATCCATATCAATCCACCGGTGTGGAATCCTTCGTGCATCATCGCCGTTTTCTCCTTTATCCAGTGCGGAGTTCAGGCGGCGCCAAAGGCGCCGCCGTGCCCCCGCTATCGCGGCTCAAGTTCCAGAATGGTGTAATTGCCATCCCCATGCTGCATGACAAAGCGCACGGCATCCCCTGGCTCCAGACCTTCCACCTGATCCAGACTCTTCAGGCGGAAATCCATGGTCATGGCCGGCCAGTTCAATTCTTCCATGGGCTCGTGGTGCATGGTCACGACCTTGTCCTCGGCATGGATTTCCCGTAGCTCACCAACGCCTTCAGCCGTTTCCAGGTGGGGCTCATCGGCGTGTTCATGGTCGTTACCATCGCCGTGGTGGTGGTCATGGTCCATGCCGGCCCAGGTGGCCTGCCCCCCCATCAGCAGGAATACCACCATCGCCAGGCCGGTAAAGGGTTTTCTGATCAGTTTCATGAGAGTCTCCTATTCAGGATTGAACAAACAGGCATAATGCCTTCGTCAGTGACGTTCCTGTGGCCAGGCACGCCGTTTCCACAACCAGTACAGCACCGGCAGCACCAGCAGTGATACCAGGGGCGCCGTGACCATACCCCCGACCATGGGCGCGGCGATCCGCTCCATGGCTTCCGATCCGGGGCCGCCGCCAATCAACAGCGGCATCAGACCGAGCACGACCGTGGCGGCCGTCATGGCCTTGGGCCGCACGCGCATGACCGCCCCTTCCATAATGGCTTCGCGCAATGCCTCGGCCGACTGCGGCCGGTGCCGATCCACCGCCTCGCGGATGTACATCATCATCACCACGGCGAATTCCGCTGCCAGGCCCAGCAGCAGGATGAAGCCGGCTGCAACGGCAACGGACAGATCAAAACCCAGCCAGTGAACCAGCCAGATGCCGCCCACCGCGGCAAATGGCAGAGCCCCTATCAGCATCAGTGTTTCTGCCGTGCTGCGAAAGCACAGGTACAGCAGCAGGAAGATGATCACCAGCGTGAACGGAATCATGTAGCTGAGTCGTTCCTGGGCCCGCTCCATGTGTTCGTACTGACCGGACCAGGTGACCGAATAGCCCTCGGGCAGATCCATGTGCTCCAGCACTACCTGGCGGGCATCCGCCACGAAGGAGCCCAGGTCCCGATCCCGCACGTCCACGGTAATCCAGCCATTGAGACGGGCGTTTTCCGAGCGGATCATGGCCGGCCCCTCCTCGATCCGTACCTCCGCCAGAGCCCCGATGGGTACCTGGTCTCCGGAGGGCGTGACGATGGGCAGACGCTCAATAGCCTCCACGGAGTTACGCCAGTCCTCGGGGAAACGGATATTGATGGGGTAACGCTCCAGCCCTTCCACCGTCTCACCAACGGAGACCCCGCCAATGGCCATGCGCACGGTATCCTGCAGGTCCGCCACCCGGACGTCGTGCCGGGCCGCCTGGCGCCGATCGATGTCAATCTCCAGGTAGCGTCCGGTGGCGGTGCGATCCGCCGCTACCGAGGCGGCTCCCGGCACGGTTTCCAGCAGCTCTTCCATTTCCCGGCCGATGCGCTCAATCTCGCGCAGATCCTCGCCGGCGATCTTGACGCCCACCGGTGAACGAATGCCTGTACTGAGCATGTCGATCCGGGTCTTGATCGGCTCCACCCAGACATTGGAAACGCCCGGCAGGTCGACGGCCCGGTCCAGCTCGCGGATCAGATCGTCCCGGGTTTTACCCTCACGCCACTGATCTTTCGGCTTGAATCGGATCAGCGTCTCGAACATGCCCAGGGGCGCGGGGTCCGTGGCGGTTTCCGCCCTCCCCGCCTTGCCGAAGACCTGCTCCACCTCCGGAATTTCCTTGATGAGGCGGTCGGTCTGCTGCAACACCTGCCGGGCCTTACCGATGGAGACACCGGGGTCCAGGGTGGGCATGTACATCAGATCCCCTTCGTCGATGTCCGGCATGAACTCCGTGCCCACCTGATTAAATGGGTACCAGGCCGTCACGCCCAGCAGCACAACAACAGCAAGGGTGGTCCAGGGGTATCTCAGTAACCGGTCAAGGATCGGTCGGTAGATACCAATCAGGAGGCGACTCACCGGATGGGCGGACTCCGGACGAATCCGTCCCCTGACCATGTACCCCATCAGCACGGGCACCAGCGTCACCCCGAGCCCGGCCGCCGCCGCCATGGCGTAGGTTCCGGTGAAGGCCAGCGGGTGGAAAAGCCGACCTTCCTGGCCTTCCAGTGCGAACAGCGGGATGAAGCTGACCGTGATCACCAGCAGCGCAAAGAACAGCGGGCGACCGGTCTGTTTGGCCGCCTCCGAAACCATCTGCCAGTGGGTGTCGCCTTCCTTCTTCCGCTCCAGGCGTTTGTGCAGGTTTTCCACCATGACAATGGCGGCATCCACCATGGCACCGATGGTCACGGCAATGCCGCCCAGGGACATGATGTTGGCGGTGATGCCCTGCCAGCGCATGATCGTCAACGCCACCAGAATACCGATGGGGAGCGCGATAATGGCCACCAGGGCGGAGCGCAGGTGCAACAGGAAAACAGCACAGACCAGGGCGATGATCAGAAATTCCTGGACCAGCTTTTCCGAGAGGTTGTCCACCGAATCCTGGATCAGGGTGGAGCGGTCATAGGTCTCGACAACCTCCACACCGTCGGGCAACCCGGGTTTCAGCTCTTCGAGCCGTTGCTTGACGTTCTCAATGGTGGTCATGGCGTTTTCACCATGGCGCATCACCACAAAGCCACCCACCGTCTCACCCTCACCATTGAGCGTCGCGATGCCGCGGCGGGAAGCCGGCCCCACGCGGATCTCGGCGATGTCATCCAGCATCAGCGGTGTGCCGTCGCGGCTCCTTCCCACCGGCACCAGGCGCAGGGATTCGAGGCCGGTCAGGTAGCCTTTGGAGCGGACCATATACTCCGCCTCGGCCATTTCCACCACCGAACCACCGGCCTCGTCATTGGCGGCGCGTATCGCGTCGCGAATCTCCCGCATCTGCAGGCCGTGGGCGCGGACTTTTTCCGGGTCGGGCACCACCTGGTACTGGCGCACCATGCCGCCCAGGGTCGCCACCTCGGAGACGCCCTCCACCGCCTGCAATTCGAAGCGCAGGAACCAGTCCTGCAGGCTGCGCAGTTCGGACAGATCGTGCCTGCCGGTACGATCCACAAGGGCATACTGATAGACCCAGCCCACACCGGTGGCGTCGGGACCCAGCTCCGGGGTGACACCACTGGGCAGCCGGGCTTCGGCCTGGCTGAGCTGTTCCAGCACCCGGGAACGGGCCCAATAGGGGTCGGTCCCGTCTTCAAACAGGACATAGACAAAGGAATTCCCGAACATGGACACACCCCGCACATCCCGGGCCTTGGGCACGGAGAGGAGGGCCGTCGACAGCGGGAAGGTGACCTGATCCTCCACCACCTGGGGTGCCTGCCCCTCGTAAGGGGTTTGCACCACCACCTGAACATCGGAGAGATCGGGAATGGCATCCAGTGGCATCTGGCGCATGGACCAGATCCCGTAGATCACGATCACCCCGGTCAGCAGCATCACCAGCAGACGGTTTTCCAGGGACCAGTCAATAATACGATTGATCATGCAAGGTCCCTCCCGCCGGCGCCCTGGGGCCAACGACTGCCGTGCTGATGGTCATCGTGGTCTTCACCGTTTCCGGCGTCTTCCTCGTTGTCGTGCGCTTCCTCGTCATCCGCTTCCATGGCCGTCACCTCATAGCCTTCTTCGGGGTGCTCACGCATGCGGAAACGGATGGCCTGCCCTTCCTTCAGCAGTTCCGGGTCAAGTCCCTCGGCCAACCGGAATTCCATGGTCATTTCAGGCCAGCCCCACTCCGGCACCGGCTCGTGCTGAAGCATGGCCGTTTTGCCATCGTCGGCGACGCGCTCCACGCGGCCCCGGGTCCAGACCGCTTCATCATCGTCTTCGGCTGCAAGTCGTTCCAGGTCGGCGAAGGTGGAAGATTCGGAATCAATCAGGAACTGACCGGAAACCACAACCTGTTCGCCGGCGTCGATGCCCTCACGGATCTCAAAGCGATCACCAACGCGATGCCCAACGCGGACCTCCCGCACCTGGAAACCACCCTCCTCCAGGGCCACAACCACGCGGTCATTACGTCCAGTGCGCATCACCGACTCGGCCGGTATATGCACCACATCCGCCAGTGGTTCTCCGGACAGCGCCACCCGGGTGTACATGCCCGGTCGCAGATCCCCGTCGGGATTTTCCAGTACCAGCCGGGCCTGCTGTACGCGGCGTTCAGTCTCCAGCGTGGGGTAGATATAGTCGAGCTGCGCTTCATGGGTGACGTCGGGCCGGAACGGCAGGGACACCTGCATGGGTTGTCCCGGCCGCAGCAGATCCATGTCCGCTTCAAACAACTCCAGCATCACCCAGACACTGGAAAGATCAGCAATCTCCATCAGGGTATCGCCGGGGCGGACGAACATGCCCTCGGAGAGGTTGAGCTCACGGACCACGCCATCGCGGCGCGCCCGAACCGGCACCAACCGCATCACCTGACCGGAATTCTCCAGCGCGCGAATATCCTGATCCGCCATACCCAGTGAACGCAGGCGATCCCGCGCGGAGCCAATACCGGCATTGCGCCGGTGTGCCTGAAGCAGCTCTTCCTGGGCGTTGATCAGGCGTGGCGAGTCAATGCGGAACAGAGTCTGGCCTTCACTCACCGGCTCGTTGGTGGTCCGTACCCGCAGATCCTCCACCCAGGCCTCGGTGCGCACATGGGCATGGGTCAGTCCCGCCTCGTCATAGTCCACGAAACCCAGCGCCGTCACCTCCGGCGTCAGATCGCCCTGTTCCGCCTGGGCCTTGCGCACCCCAAGGTTCTGGGCCACCGTCGGGTCAATATTGACCATGCCGGGGCGATCATCACCATTATCCCCTTTCTCGTCCGCATAAACGGGAATGTAATCCATGCCCATGGAATCCTGTCGCGGTTCGTCCGAGGTAATTGTTCGGTCATGCGGATGGCGGTAATAGAGAATCTCATCACCATTGCCTGCATCACCGCTCGCGAAAGGACCATGCATCCAGACATACAGACCGCCGGCTCCGAACGCGGCCCCGATTGCCAATACCAGTACCAGTGTCAGTGCTTTCATTGATCATTCTCCCCGAGCAGATAGAGCATGTTCGCCTGAACCGTCTTGCGCTGGGCGGTAAGGCTCAGGGATTCCAGGCGGGTTTCCAGCGCCAGCAGGCGGGATTCCATAAGGGCCGTGAATTCCGTCGTGCCGGCGCTGTAAGCTTTTTCGGCAGCATTGGCATTGGCCTCGGCCACCTCCAGCAGGCGGTCCCGGTAGCGCGCTTCGCGACTTTCCAGGCGCTCCAGGTCACTGCTCAG
The DNA here is from genome assembly GCA_007135745.1 of Halomonas sp. Lineage (GTDB taxonomy): Bacteria > Pseudomonadota > Gammaproteobacteria > Pseudomonadales > Oleiphilaceae > Halospina. Next base: position 5,464 of record SLIH01000302.1, read on the forward strand.
AGAGGACAGTTCCCGCTCCAGTTCCAGACGGATTTCATCACGCTCGCGCACGGCGGCCTGACGTTCGGACTGGCGTGCGGCAAGCTGGCGGTCCTGCCTCTGACCCGTGAAAAGGGGCAGATCCACCATCACCATGGCCCCCATCCGGTGTCGGTTGCGCACGTCTGAGTTGGTTCTCAGGCCATAGCCCACCTGAAAGCTCCATTCCGGCCTGTAAGCCTGCTCCGCCAGCCCCACACCGTGATCTTCCACCTGGATCCGAGCCTGGCTGGCCATCAGGCGCGGATGATCATCAAGCCGACGGTCATCGGGTTGCGGCAGGGAGGGGAAGGCCTCGGGCAACGGCCGGTAAGCCGCATCGCCAACCCAGCGGGCCAGTGACGCCTGCGCACGGGACTGGCGTTGGCGGGCCTCGGTAATGCGATCTTCCAGGCGCTCCAGCTCCAGCTCGGCACGCAGGACATCCTGCTGGGACACCGTGCCGGCCGCGAAGGCCCGCTCGGTAATATCAACCAGGTTCTCGAAGACAGAGCGGCTATCGCGAAGTACATCGAGGCGTTGATTTTCCAGCAGCAGATCAAAATAGGCAGAGCGGGCGTCCCGTCGGATTTCACGTTCCCGGTTTCCGGCGCCGGCTTCCTGGACCTGGGCCATGGCCCGCTCCCGTTCACGACGGATGGAACGGGACTGACCCCGCGGAAAACTCTGACGCAGCCCCACCTGGACCTGTGTCATCTCGTCGTTGCCAAAGCCGGGGCGGTCCAGGGGGAACTGCATGATTTCCGTGGTCAGTTGCGGGTCCGGCAACTGGCCCGCGGCGACGCTGTCTTCCCGATAGCTTTCCGCCTGCAGGCGAAAGCGCTCAATGCCCGGATCGCTGCTGGCAAGACGCTCCACCTCGGAAAGCGTCAGAGGCTCTGCCTGGGCATATCCCATCGACACCAGGCCAAGAAGCAACCAGGCGGCAAGGGTCTTGATCAAAAGGTTCATCAGGGACCTCCTCCTTCCGCCGTCAGTCGAGCCGGGCATGGCTATGCAGGGACTGACGGGGTCAAGAACTCACAATCGAACCCTGTCCGGGTCCAATTGCCTATCGGAAACTTCGGGAATACATGCACGGAACACGCAGGTGTTCAGCACGGGTCACCAAAGTTCCCCGATCACGTTCAGGCGAGGTGTTTGGGAGGTCTTCTTTCGGACTTGAGGTGGGGATGAGGAAGGCGCAGGTCCCCTGGCCCAGTGTGGCCAGTCAGGGCCAGCGGCTGCAGTTCAGGAGTCACCGGCAGCCCACAGCCTATACAGCTGGCGCAGCAATCCGCCTCACTGCCACTGCCGGAGCAATCGCTGTGGGGATGATCACCAGATGCCTGTGCTTCATGCGTCTCATGGCTCGCACCATCAGTGTGGCCATGATCGCCATGCTCTGCGTCACCCTGGACGGAATGCACACTGGCGGCATCCTCCGGCATCATTGCATGGGCGGCCACGGATGTGAGCGGCGCCAGCGCAATGGCAAGAATCAGCAGCAGTCTGATGGCCAAGGTTTGTCTACGCATGATCCGGAAATTAGCATCTTTGCCACCCGCGCACAATGACTAACCTCAGGCAGCGGACTGCTTTTCAATGGCACGCAGGACAATGCGGCACTGGTCATCGCCATAGGCCCGGACACTGGAGGCGGCAGCGCTTGGGTCACGGGACTGGATGTTGGCCACCAGCTCACGGAAGTAGCCCAGTGACAGATCCAACTCGGAGGTTTCTTCCTTCAGGGCTATGAAGGAATAACGCTGCAGCAGCGGCATAAGGTCTTCGATGGCATCGATCAGATAACGATTGCCGGTAAACCTCAGACTGCGCCGCAGTATGGTGAATGCCACTTCGTGGGCTCCTGCCACATCGTGCTCTCTTGCCCTTTTTTCCATCTCCGAAAGCAACTGAACGATGTCATCAAGATCTTCGCCCTCCCAGCGTTCGGCTGCCCGAGCCGCCAGCCGTGACAACAACAGAAAGAGGAAATCATAGAGGTCAGTAACGTGGTCCGGGCTTATATCACAGGCCCGCGCGCCTTTCCGTGGCTGGATTTCCACCAGGTGCTGACTCTCCAGCACCCGAAACGCTTCTCTCAGCGAATTGGTGCTGACCTCCAGTTCCCTGGCCAACTCGGTTTCAGGCAGGCGCTCACCCGGGCCGATCTCACCCCGGATGATCCGGGCGGCCAGGTGGTTGGCAATCTGCTCGCTCAGACTGACAGCGGCATTCAAGGGCATGTGAAGAACTCCTTGTTCTTTCGGATGTGCGTATCGTCTCACAAATTCTACGCTTCATCATACATGAATTGTTTGACAACTCAAGATTAAGGCCATAATCTGAACATGAATTGATCAAGAACATCTTCAACAACAAACGGGGAATAGAACCATGCTGGAACGACTCGACTCCGACACCATGATCCAGATCAAACGGTGGGGTTACCTGCTGGTGCTCGTCGTACCCCTTACCGCTGCGGTATCAGCCTGGATGCTGTCCCAGGGCATCAATACCCTCTTCTGGGCCTGGTTCCCGATCTTTTTCTTTTTTGGTCTGCTGCCGGTTATGGATTACATCGTGGGCAAGGACCCGGCCAATCCGGACGAGGAAGA
>SLIH01000380.1 GCA_007135745.1 Halomonas sp.
AGGGGATTTTTATCCGACAATGTGGTTAACCTGTCCGTTGCAATCAGTGGCCTGCTGATTCTCGGCATCGGCGTCGTGCTGGCCTTCCAGGCCTACACGTCCTATCTGTCCGCCGAGAGACTGCGCGACGCCACCGGTGCGATCAATGATTTCCAGTTTGCCGCGATCCATCAGGCCCGTGAGCGGGGTCTGAGCTCTGCGGCGCTTGGCGGGCATGTTTCCGAACCGCTTTTGAGTGAGCTCGAAAAACAGCGCGAACAGGGCGATGCCAATTGGTTGCGGGCGCAGGCGAGCACTGAGAATGTCGCCACGTCGCAACTGAGCACGGTGATGGGGCAACTGGATCGGGCCGTGACGGCACGAAACCGGCTGAAAGAAGCCCGGCGGCGGGTGGACCGCTCCATCGACGAGACTTCCCGCTCCATCGAGCTGGATGAGTGGTTCGAAACCAGCACAGAAGCCATCAGCCGAGGGTCGGCTGTGGCTTCCCGCCTATGGGTTGCCCTTGAAGCGCCGAGCGAGGAAGCGCACCTCAACGCAATGGTGAGAGAGAGTGTGGGCCGCATTGGCGAACAGGCCGGGCAAGTTCGCGCGATACTATCGTATTACGCAGCCAGGCAGGAGCCCCTGCCGCCACAGTGGCGTCGGTTTGTTGAAACCAATCAGCGTGAGATCGGTCGGTTACTGGAGGAGCTGGAGCTTGCCCGCCAGGCACTGGATGGTGATCCCCTTTCGGTTGGACATCTGGATGCCATGGAAATGGCCATAACCGAGCATTTTCTGGATGATCTCGAGGCCATGATGGCCGGCGCCGATACCGGCGACTACCCCATGGATGGGATGACCTGGTATGAGAGCGCAACAGAAGCCATTGATGCAGCGGTGGTGGACACATCCCGGTTCCTCGCTGACAGATCCCGCCAACAAGCCGATGCGACCGTTCGGCGTCACGTGAGTGCCTTCGGAACCTACCTGTTATTTGCGCTTGCGGCGAGTTTTCTGGCTGTGCGGAGTCTCAGGCAGGTTCGAAAACGCGCCGATGAGGTATTCATAAGCAAGGAGTTGGCTGAGACCACGCTGCACTCCATTGGTGACGCCGTCATTACCACGGATCGTAAGGGGCGTGTTCAATATCTCAACCCCACAGGGGAGCATCTGACTGGTTGGAGTACGGAACAAGCACGGGGGCGCCCCGCGCAGGAAGTATTTCGGGTGGAGAACACCCGTCACGCCTCTATGGTTGACCCCATTGGCACCTGTCTGCGTGAAGAAACAGTTGTTGGACTGACAAGCGGGCACGTGCTGATCCAACGTGACGGACAGCGTATTGGCATTGAAGATTCAGCAGCGCCCATCCGGGATCGAAATGCCAATGTAGTCGGATGTGTCGTTGTCTTTTATGACACCGGCAAAGTCGGTGGATCCGATCACCTCCTGTCCTACCACGCCACGCGCGACACACTCACTGGCCTGATCAATCGCAGAGAGTTCGAACGGCAACTGGAGGGATTGCTTGATGAGGCCCGCGTACAGGGGACCCAGCATGTACTTGCCTACATCGATCTGGATCAGTTCAAGGTGGTGAACGACACCTGCGGGCACAGTGCCGGAGATCGAATGCTCCGACAGATCACCTTTCTGCTGCGCAAACGGGTGCGGGGTTCAGATACATTGGCCAGACTGGGTGGTGATGAATTTGCTTTGCTGCTTCGCAACTGCTCGGCCGATCAGGCACAAGCGATTCTTGAGAACCTCCGCCGGACAGTTCGAGAATTCCGTTTCAGTTGGGAAGGGCGTGTCTATGAGACGAGCATGACGACAGGGGCCGTCGCGATCTCCGCTGCCAGCCCCAGTACAGCCGTGCTTCTGAGTGAGGCGGATGCGGCCTGTCATGTGGCAAAGAATCAGGGACGCAATCGCATCCAGTTCTATAGTCCAGACGATGCGGAATTGTCCAGACAGCAGGGCGAGATGAACTGGGTCTCCGAAATTACGGACGCGCTGCGGGAGAAGCGGTTTGAGCTTTTTTGCCAGAAGCTGATGCCTTTACGTGAGGATCTTCCCGGCAGCCTGGAAGTACTGGTTCGGCTGCGCGACCGTGATGGCAACCTGATTCCCCCCATGGCATTCATTCCCGCCGCCGAGCGGTACAATCTCATGACCGACATTGATCGCTGGATCATCCGGGCAGCCTGTGAGCGTCTGGCGCAGGTCAATGATGGCACGGATGGGCCACGGCTCCATATCAATCTGTCTGGGCTCTCGCTGTCTGATCCCAGACTTCCCGGCTTCATCCGAAAACAGACACAGCAGTACGGGATCTCCCCGGCGCAGTTGTGCTTCGAGATAACGGAAACGGCAGCAGTAGCCAGTATCGATACGGCCCTTGAGCTCATTGAGCCTATGATCGAGGAAGGTTTCAGCTTCGCATTGGATGACTTTGGCACCGGACTTTCCTCTTTGACCTACCTTAAGAGCATGCCGGTTCAGCAGATCAAGGTTGACGGCGCGTTTGTCCGAAACATGATCAGCGATGACGTGGACCGCGTCATGATCGAATCCGTAGTGAGTATCGCCCGCGCCCTGGGCATTACCGTCACAGCCGAGTTTGTGGAGAATGCCGAGACACTGGATGCGTTGCGGAGCATGGGTGTGGATTACGCCCAGGGTTTCCATGTGGGACGCCCTGAACCACTGGCTTCCTGTCCTGATCTGATGGCGGACGCGGCAAACGAAGATGCAGTTTGAACCACCCAGCGCCCCGCAGTGATCAGACACACCCGGCAGACGATTGGCATCAAACCAACATCAGAGATGATAGACGTTCGGATAATTCGCTGAACGGCTCAGTCACCGAGCAGCCCGTATCCATGGGCCCGGCTCACCGCGCCGGCGCGGTTGGTCACGCCCAGCTTGCCGTAGATATTGCGCAGGTGGGCCTTGATCGTAGCGGGCGCGATGCCCAGAACCTCGGCCATTTCCCGGTTGGTTTTGCCGTCGTTCAGAAGGCGCAGCACCTCCTGTTCACGACGGCTGATCTCCTCTATCAGCCCGGTATCCGCCGCCGGCGTGGGCTCTGCCGACTCCTTTGGAGGATCGGCGTGACGGCCATTCAGCAACGCCAGCACTTCTTCCGCGCTCTCGGGTGCCACGCCAATGCGCTGACATACCGCAAACAGCGGCGCCAGTTTCTGACCGTCGGCACGAAAAAAGTACCGTGCCCCCTGCGGATAAAGCGTTTCCAGCGGCCACGCCAGAGCCCTGGCGGCGGCTTCCTCATCCTGTTCCCGGTACCACAGCGCCAGCGCTTCCAGCACATGGAGACGGCCCTGTATCTGCCGGTTCTCGCCTGCGCGGACAACCTCGCGGAACGCCCGAATATCGTCAATATCACAGCGGCCTTCAAGTACGCCCGCCGTCAGCGCCAGCATCTCTTCATGCAGGCGCCGGAACCGGCTTCTGCCTTCATCATCCCTTTCCTGCTGCGCCCAGAGTATAAGCGGCATCATGTTGGACTGGCGCAGGGCCAGCAGGGCACGCAGAGCGTCCGGTTCCGGCACGAAGTAGTCCCAGGCTCCTCCGCGACGACGATAGCACTGTTCCAGTGATTCAATCAGTTGCGCAGCCGTCTCCCAGTGCTTACGGCCCATGGCGACACGCCAGCGCTCAAACAGGATACCGGTGTGGTCCCCTGGTGCGAGGCAATCCTCCCCCAGCGTCAGCGCACGCTGCAGACTATCGGCAGCCTCGCCCAACTGGTCCGACTCCACACACAGAATCGCATGAACATAGCTCAGAAGAGCCTCTTCGCCACGCGCCAGCGGCAGTTCGGCAAAGTCGCGCTCAAAGCGCCGGAAGACTTCCCAACCCCGGCTGACCTCGCCCATATTCACCAGCACGGGAATGCGCAGGGTCAGCACGCGTGCCCCACAGTGACGATCTTCGCACCGGGCGGCGAGCTCCTGGGCCTGGCTGAGGTAGTACTCTGCATCCCCCAGCTCCGATTCAACCATGGCATCCATGCCCAACGAAAAAAGGATCCAGGCACGCAGCCACGGAGAGCCTTCGCCCAGATGCCCCTCCATTTCCCGCACCAGGGCGCGCGCAGTTGCCTGATCACCGCAAAACCCCGCGCTATGACAGCGCATGAACAGCGCCAGATAAGGCAGCCGGGATTCCCCCGGCGAGGCGTCCTGCATCAGCATCGCATGATAACGATCCAGCGTATCCAGCGTTTCACGGTAGCGCCCGGACAGAAACAGGAGCCCGGCCCGCATAATGCCGAGTGCGGGCGAGCTTCTCTGCATCGATTCCGGGAACCGCTCCACCACAGCGTGCTGGACACGCAGCGTGCCCGCCTTCAGCCACTGCTCCACCGCCCGCGGAAGCAGGGCCTCCGCCGCCAGGTAGTCGCCGGTTTCCAGATAGAGTTCCAGCGCCTCGGTGACCTGGCCCGCGCGGGCCAGGGCAGCCGCCGCGCGACGACTGAGCTCTTCCCGGCGCTGCGGAGGAGGTGGATGGGCCAGCAACCAGTCACGCAGCAGATCATGCAGGCGGTACCACTGACCTTCGCTGCCCAGATCCTGCACCAGAAGCTGGTGCTCGCGAATACGGGCAATCAGTTCGCTGCTGTCCCCTCGCTGGCGCACCTCATCCGCCAAATCGCCATTGAACACGGGCAACCGGGCGATTTCCGAAAGGAATTCCCGCACATCCTCCGGCAACTGACCATATACCTCCGTCATCAGGTATTCCGAGAGCATGTGGTCGCTGCCACCGAAACGCTCCAGCGTATGTGCCACGGATCCGGTCAACCCGCCGGCCAGCGTGGCCAACTGAAGCAGCGCCGGCCACCCCGAGGTGCGTTTGTGCAGCACACGCACCTGCTCGGCAGAGATCTCCGTGCCCAGACGGCGGGTGAGGAATTGACGGGTCAACTCGTAATCGAAACGCAGGGCTTCCATGTGAAGGTGCAGCACCTGATTGCGGACCAACATCTGGGCCAGCCCCAGCGTCGGCTCTGCACGGGTCGTCATGATCACGCGCAGCAGCGGCGGTGCAAATTCGAACAGGCGACGGAGCTGGGCCAGCACGTCGGGATGGGTAATGACATGGAAATCATCCAGAACCAGGAAAACCTGCGGTGGCGCCTGCCAGGTCCGGGCATAATCCGCCAGGATATTGATCAGTGCATCAACCGGGTCGTGCTTGTCGCGGGATCCGAATTCCGCCATCGGTGCCGCCGCGCTCATTTCAAAGCGACGGTCCAGGCCGGCCAGAGCGTGCCGCACGCCCTGCCAGAACACCGAGGGTTCGTTGTCCCGTGCTTCCAGAGTCAGCCAGACATGAGCGGGCTTGCGGCTCTCCAGCCACTGAGCCACCAGGGTGGTTTTGCCGAATCCGGCGGGCGCGCATACCAGGCTCAGGGTATAATCCGGGGCCCTGTCGAGCGCGGCCAGGCGCTGTTCGTCATGTATGAGCTCGCCGGCCAGTTGCGGACGGCTGAACTTCGTTTCCGCCATGCGGGGCATGGCCGCCCCTTCCCTAACCGCCATAGATGCTGTGTCCGAATCAATGATGGGCCTGATTGTACACCAGGCGCCATGCCATGACTCTCTGTCCCAGCCATCCTGAGACGTGGACACGCACGCTGAGGGCGTCAGAAGAATCCGGGTAACTCAAGCATTGCCACCGTGGTGACACCGCCGACCAGGAAAAGAAACGGCTGATCCCAGGTGTGTGGCGACCAGGCTTCCGTCAGAGTCATGGCCGGCGGAAACAGCAGCAACCCAACCAGAAACTGTTCCGTGGTCAACTGCCCCTGCATCAGCACCACAGCCAGCACCGCTGAAACGAAAACACAGGCGCTGCCTTCCAGCGTGCGTGTATAGACACGGTCGCTGAACAGGGCGCGCACCCGATAATGATGGCGCCCGAACCGAACCCCCACGGGTTCCGCCAGCCCATCACCCAACCCGGACACAATAATCGTCATATAAATCAGAACGACCTTATCGTAAGCCGCCAGCCAGACAATCATCGGTAACAGAACCAGGTACAACGCCGCAAGCTGGCTCATCATCCACAGCATGGTATAGGGCCGATCCTCCGGTCGATCAAAGCTGTGAAAGGCAACAGTGATCGCCGGCACACGCTCCCTTACCGGTCGCAGAAAGAGCGACATCACGACCAGATAGAACACACCCCCGATAAAAATCGTCCCCAGTGTCACCTGGTAGGGCAGCAACGTGGCCATAAACACGGGCAGAAACGCCAGAAAGAAATGGACGATCTTGCGGGTATAGTTCACCCGAATCCCGCGCCGGATCACCCACTGCCCCAGCAGATAACTGAGCAGAAAAAGAAACGTGCCCCTTAAAATTTCACTGAGCCAGAAATTGCTCACCTGTACCAACCCCCGGATTACGGCGACTTCGCCTGAGTTCCAGAGCATGGTAGTGAGCGGGACAACCCTCTCCATCAGCCGAACGGCTTAGCGTTCACAATGCGCGGTGCGACGCAGTTCCCGTTTCCGGGCTACCCCCAACAACCCTCCTGAACGCTGAGACCTCAAAACTGTGACCAACACCTCATACTAATCCCCCTCTCTCAGCCCATAGGCGGATGCGACTCATCCTCCCTCATTCCTACCATGCACTACAGCCTGATCGCTGGAATCAATGCACAAGTGGAGGCACCATGAATTCAGTTCGCCAGGACGGCACCCGCAGGACCCTACTCGCACTGCTCCTGACTATGCTCGTCACCAGTTTCGTGCATGCCGGCCAATCCGAAAGCTGGGACCTGGCCCTGGATAAACATAACGTTCAGATATACACACGGAATGTGGAAGGTTCAGCGTTCAAAGCCTACAAGGCCGTCACCGTGGTCGATGCCTCTCTGGCGAGTGTTCTGGCTATATTTTCGAATCCCGACGCTAATCGCGAATGGCTTGAAGGCTGCGTGCATTTTGAGGAGATCGAGCGTTCCGACTTCTATTCCTATTCCGCCTACCAGGTCTGGGATCTTCCCTGGCCCGCCAAGGACCGGGACTTTGTTGTCGACGTAAACATCAACCGGATCGACGAGCACATCTTTCATATCCAGATGGAAGACCGGGCCGAGCGCAGACCCGAAGACTCCGATCGAGTACGCGCAAGCATGCCCAGCGGCTATTATCTGCTTACCGAAGTCGAGCCGGGGAAAACAGAGGTCGTCATGTCCCAGCACGTGGAGCCCAACGGCAACCTCCCCGGCTGGATGGTCAACAGCCTGGTCACCGACACGCCCTATAAGTCCCTGCGCAACCTGCATGACCTTGCCACCAGGGAAAAGTACTCACAGGCAAGTTTCGTCGAGGACGATGACGGTAGGATCACCGGAATCCGGCTGTCACAGTGAACCCTTCGTTGTGCCGAACCCTTCGGTGTGCCTGTCCTTTGGCTTCTCCTTTTTTGGTGAACAATTGCTCCTCAATCCAACGCCTCAGAGTGAATAACGCATCAGAGCGCCTTCCTCATTGACGATCCAGGCATGGTGTCCGTCATCACTGACGACGGCGCTGGTTCCCTGGAGTACACCGAAGAGCCAGGGTCTGCCCTGCCAGGCCACCAGATGACCGAGCGAACCGGTTGAGAGATCAAGCGCCATCAGGCCCGCGGGATCTTCCCGTAATTCATCCGGTCCGAGATGTTCGTCGATTTCGGGGTCATAGACCCTTGGTACGTCCTCGGCTTCGTCACCCAGGGTTTCCCCTTCCTCAGGCGAGCCGCCGCGCCTGTCCGCCATGGCCATAACGCCTCCGGGACCCACTTCCAGGACCAGACGCTCGCCCCGGGGATAGAAGTCGAGGATATTTTTCCCGGCCTCAACGGCGAACCGCTCAGCGCCATTTGTCATGCTGTAGGCCCCGACGCCGTCCTCGCCCACCACAACCAGGTCGTTGTCGTGCCGAAGCAGCCCCAGAGTGCTGCCCATGCCGGTGTCACTTATTTCCAATGTCAGCTCGCCGCTGTCAATGGCGACTCCGTAGACATCTTCAGGACCGGCAATGAAGACGTGTTCGCGCTCAGCATCAAAGACTGGCG
>SLIH01000281.1 GCA_007135745.1 Halomonas sp.
CCGCCTGCGCGGAAGGCAGCATGCTGATCGTGAGTTCGGGCTCTGAACCCAGCGCGTTGAGGCCGGGGGTATCAAGAATCCTGAGGCCTTTCTCAAGCAGCGGGTGATGGACGCTGATCAGAGCGTGGCGCCATGCGGGAACCAGAACCCGCCCTTGCTGCTCGCGGTCGTGATCGAGCATGTTTTCGTCGAAGCCCAGAGCCTGGGCTTCTTCTCGCGTAACACTTTTGACTTCGGCCACCCGTGCCAGGGCGTCACGCATGGCGTCGGCATTGTCCGTGGGGAGAGGCACCTCTTCCCAGGCATCGGGCTGCAGTTTCAATTGATGCAGAGAGGTATCATCCTGGCGGCTTTCCACGGGAAGCAGGCGAACGTAACTGTCGCGGGTGCGGCGATCAAAAAAGAGTTCGGTGGGACACATGGTGGTCCGCCCCGCCTCTGACGGCAGCATGCGCTGGCCATAACCGGAAAAGAAAAGGGCGTTGATGAGCTCGGTCTTGCCGCGGGAATATTCACCGATGAAGGCAATGGTGAGTTCGTCCTGAACCAGAAGCTCGATGCCTCGCTGGATCCGTACGGCCACATCGTCGGAAAGCAGTTCATTGCCCTGAAGCCAGTGCCGGTAACGGGTGATCTGGCGGATCAGTTCCTTCTTCCACGCGTGGTAGGCTTCAACCTGTTCAGAGAGAATGCTTGCGTCGGCCATGAGCGTCCGTCATTCCAGTTGGCTGCTGGGCGTAATCTTTCAGCTTCAACCTAGCCTGTTTCACAGAATTTTTCTGTCTCTATAGGCCGTGAAAATCGTGCCGGCTCCAGAAGTGGCTTTATTGTGTTAAAAATCAGGTGGTTATGAAGTTGTATTTTGGTGCCGTTGTGTGACGATCCGTAACGGAGAGGCTTGATGGACGATGCGGTGAATGAAATGAACCGCATCGGGGGGCAGATTCTGTATGGTTTTGCAGGGTTCCGTCAGAAAGGAACCCCCACCGCCATTTCCAGGTGACTCAGCACAACCCGGACCATGTTCAGCACGATGAACAGCAGGATGGGAGAGAGGTCCAACCCCCCCATGGGCGGAAGAATACTGCGGAAGGGGCGCATCACCGGTTCGGTGACCTGGAAGATAAGCTGGATACCCGGGTGGGAGCTGCCTGGCGCAATCCAGCTGATGACGATCATGGCGATCACGGCAAAGAAATAGATGGTGACAACCAGCCCCAGCACCTTGACGACGCCCCAGGCCAGCAGTGTGCCTATGGGGGCCATGGTACCGACAATCCCCAGAATGATGGCGTACATCATGGTCTGGAAGAGTACGGCAAAAATAATGGACGCCCAGTCGACGGGGCCGGTGGGTGGAACCAGGCGTCGAATGGGGTTCAGCACCGGGTTGGTGGCCTTGGCAACAAACTGGCTGATCGGGTTGAAGAAATCGGCCTGAGACAGCTGCAGCAGAAAGCGCAGGATAATAATCGTGAGGTAGAAAATAGACAGCATCTGCAGTGTCTGGACCAGAATTTCTGTACCCATGTAATGCTCCTGAAGATTGTTGTCCGGGCGCTATTGGCACCGGTGACCTTTCGGGCGAAATTATAGTGATTTTTTCAGCTGTTCCGAGAGTTCGGCGGAACGAATGCGCGCTGCGTCATAGGCGCGCTTGATCAGCGAGCGCAGGCCGCCTTCCTCGAAAACCTGGATTGCTCTCTCGGTGGTGCCCCCCGGGGACATGACGTTACGCCTTAACTGCGCCGGATCATCGTCGCTCTGGCCAGCCATTCGGGCGGCACCGCTCATGGTCTGGATGGCCAGCTTTCGTGCCATTTCCGGTTCCAGCCCGGCTTCGGTGGCTGCGCTCTCCAGAGATTCCAGCACCATGAAGCAGTAGGCCGGACCACTGCCGGAGAGCGCCGTGACCGCGTGCATCATCTGCTCATCGTCAAGCCAGATTGCCAGGCCGATACTTTCGAAGATTTGAGTGACGGACTCTCGTTCCTCCTCGCCTACGTCGTCTGTCGCATAGAGCGCGGAGGCGCCTTCGCCAACCAGCGATGGTGTGTTCGGCATGCATCGTACAACTGGCGCACCGCCTCCCAGCCATCCCCCGAGGGTGGCTGTATCCAGACCGGCGGCGATGGAAACCGACAGCGGACGTGTATTCTGCACCACGCTGGCCAGGTCGCGGCAGACGTCCGCCATCACCTGGGGTTTCACGGCCAGAATAAGGATGTCCGCCTGCTGGGCACAGTGTCGGTTATCGGTTGTGGTGAAGATGCCAAAGTCATTCCGCAGGGCCTGAAGATGGCTGTCCTCGGGCGCGCTGGCCCAGATTTTTTCGGGATTGTAGCCGTTTGCAATCAGCCCGCCGAGGATGGCGCGGGCCATGTTGCCGGCGCCAATGAAGGAAATGGCGGGTTGCTGGCTGTCATTGTCCGTTGGCATTGCTGTTACTCCCGTGCTCCGAAAATGGCCGTGCCGACCCGTACGATGGTGGCCCCTTCGGCGATGGCGTCTTCCAGATCCGCCGACATGCCCATGGATAGCGTGTCCGGAGCGTTATTATCCACGCTTGCACTCATTTCCTCCAGCAGTCGCGCCAATTGATTGAAACGCTGGCGCTGAACCTCGGGTGGGTTGGTTGGATCGGGAATGGCCATGAGTCCGCGGAGGCGGCAGTTGGGCAGGGTGTCGATGGCTCGTGCCAGTTCAGTCACGGCCTCGGGCATGACACCGGATTTTGTGGCTTCGTTGTCCAGGTTGACCTGGATGCACAGGTTGAGCGGCGGATGTTCGTCCGAGCGCTGTTCGCTGAGGCGCCTTGCGATCTTGAGACGGTCGACACCGTGGACCCAGTCGAAGTGAGCGGCGATATCGCGGGTCTTATTGGACTGTATCGGGCCGATGAAGTGCCATTCCAGTTCGGGATGATCGGAAAGCGCATCCATTTTCTCCAGCGCTTCCTGCACGTAGTTTTCACCAAACGCGATCTGGCCCTGTTTCGCCGCTTCGCGAATCCGTTCCACGGGCTGCTTTTTCGACACGGCAAGCAGTCTGATGGCGTCGGGATCGCGCCCGGCCGCATCCGCCGCGTGACGGATGCGCTCGCCTGTCTTTTTCAGGTTCTCTGCTATGCTGATCATTACCTTTTTTCTCAGCGTGGTGCGGCCCGGAATCCGGAGCCTACGTTACCGCCTGCTGTTGTTAAAGCCAAGGTCAGGTACCTTAGCCAGACAAAAAGTACTTGAGGACCCCTATGGATATTACCGAACTGCTTGCCTTTTCCGCCAAACAGGGCGCATCGGACCTCCACCTGTCCGCCGGCCTGCCGCCCATGATCCGTGTAGACGGCGATGTGCGCCGGATCAATCTGCCTCCGATGGAGCATAAAGAGGTCCACGGGCTGATTTACGACATCATGAACGACAAGCAGCGCAAGGACTTCGAGGAGTTTCTGGAGACGGATTTCTCGTTCGAAGTCCCCGGCGTGGCTCGTTTCCGGGTTAACGCATTCAACCAGAATCGAGGCGCCGGCGCCGTGTTCCGGACCATCCCCTCCAAGGTTCTGACCATGGAGGATCTGGGCATGGGTCAGGTTTTCAAGGATATTTCCCAGAATCCCCGGGGTCTGGTACTGGTCACCGGACCTACGGGTTCGGGTAAGTCCACCACTCTGGCGGCTATGATCGACTACATCAATGAAAGCCGCTACGAGCATATTCTGACCATCGAAGACCCGATCGAATTCGTCCATGACAGCAAGAAATGCCTGGTGAACCAGCGAGAGGTGCACCGCGACACGCTCGGCTTCAACGAGGCCCTGCGCTCGGCGCTGCGGGAGGACCCCGACATCATCCTGGTGGGTGAGCTGCGGGACCTGGAAACCATTCGCCTGGCGCTGACGGCCGCTGAAACCGGTCACCTGGTGTTTGGCACCCTGCATACGACCTCGGCGGCAAAGACCATTGACCGTGTGGTCGACGTCTTCCCGGCCGCGGAGAAAGACATGGTCCGCTCCATGCTCTCGGAATCCCTGCAGGCGGTAATCTCCCAGTCGCTGATGAAGAAGACCGGCGGTGGGCGGATTGCGGCGCATGAAATCATGATTGGTAATTCCGCCATCCGGAACCTGATCCGTGAGGACAAGATTGCCCAGATGTACTCCGCCATCCAGACCGGCGGTGCCGTTGGCATGCAGACCCTGGATCAATGCCTGCTGCAACTGCTGCAGAAAGGCTATATCACGCGTGAAGACGCCAAGATGAAGGCGAAGATGCCGGATAACTTCTAAGCGGGCAAGGGGGCAAGGTGTTATGGAACTGGAAAAACTCCTGAAGGTGGTGGTCGACAAGAACGGCTCGGACCTCTTTATCACGGCTGGCGTCCCGCCCAGTGTCAAACTCAGTGGCCGTATCGTGCCCATTACCAAGAACCCGCTGACGCCGGAGCAGACCCGGGAGCTGGTCTACGGCAGCATGAATGAAAAGCAGAAGGCGGAGTTTGAGGAAAACCACGAGTGCAACTATGCACTCAGTGCCCGGGGTATCGGACGTTTCCGGGCCAGTGCCTTTTTTCAGCGCAACCTCTGCGGCATGGTTCTGCGCCGAATCGAGACCGAGATTCCCAAGCTGGAGGAGCTGGAGCTGCCGGACGTGATCCGGGATCTGGCCATGACTAAGCGGGGCCTGATCATCTTCGTGGGGGCGACCGGTACCGGTAAATCCACATCGCTGGCCGCCATGATTGGACACCGTAACCGCAACAGCCGGGGCCATATCATTTCCATCGAGGATCCGATCGAATTCATCCATCAGCACCATGGCTGCATCGTCACCCAGCGGGAAGTGGGGGTGGATACCGAGTCCTTTGAAGTGGCCCTGAAAAACACCCTGCGTCAGGCGCCGGATGTGATTCTTATCGGTGAGGTGCGGACCAAGCAGACGATGCAGTACGCGGTGACCTTTGCTGAAACCGGCCACCTCTGTCTGGCAACACTGCACGCCAACAATGCCAACCAGGCGCTGGACCGCATCATCAACTTCTTCCACCCGGATCAGCATAACCAGATCTGGATGGACCTGTCGCTTAACCTCAAGGCCATTGTGGCTCAGCAGCTTATCCCCACGCCGGACGGCAAGGGGCGGGTGGCTGCCATCGAAGTGCTGGTCAATACGCCGCTGGCGCAGGATATGATCCGCAAGGGCGAAGTGGATAAGATCAAGGGGTTAATGAGCAAATCCGGCGAAGCCGGGATGCAAACCTTTGATCAGGCCCTGTACCATCTCTATTCCGATGGCAAGATCACCTACAAGGATGCCCTCGCCCACGCGGATTCCGCCAACGACCTGCGTCTGATGATCAAGCTGGGCGCGGATGCCGCGTCGGCCGAAGAACTCTCATCCTCGGTGGACAAGCTCTCGATTCAGGACGACGATTAGTGACTGCCCGGGCGTTGCCGCCCGGGCTCCAGTCCATTCAGTAATACAGGCCGGGGAATCAATCCGTGGCGAATCTTGTGCGGCTATTTTCAGCGCTGGTGGCCCTCAACCTGCTGGCATTTTTTCTGGTCCTTTTTCTGGGTCCTGCCTCGGCTGAACAGGCTGCGCTGACACTGGCAACGACGGACGACGCAGACCTGTTCCTTGATGTGCGTTTGCCCCGGGCCATGGCGGGCTTCTCCGTGGGGGGCATGCTGGCAATGGCCGGTGTGCTGATGCAGGTACTTCTGCGTACACCGCTTGCTGAGCCCTATGTGCTGGGTGTGTCCGGTGGAGCGGCGGCCGCCGGCCTTGGCTGTATGCTTCTGGGGCTGGGCAGCTGGTGGATCTCCGGCAGCGCGCTGGTCGCCAGTCTGGTGTCCATGGCGGTGGTCTTCCTGGTAGGCGGCGGACGCAGCGGCGCACCCCGCGAACGCCTGCTGCTCACCGGTGTTGTCCTTGCCTCCGGCTGGGTAACTGTTATCAGTTTTCTTCTGCTGCTGGGGCCGGAGCACTCGGTCCACGATTTTCTTTTCTGGCTGATGGGGGATCTCGGGCGGCCCGTATCCCCCTGGTGGGGGATCATGGCGCTGGTTCTGGCCGTTGCCGCGGCCTGGGTGATGGCGCCGGCTCTGGACCTGCTGGTCCGGGGTGATGAGCAGGCCGCTGTGCTCGGCGTGGAAGTCCATCGGGCGCGCATGGTCTGCTACATTACGGCGGCGCTTCTGACCGCCCTGGCCGTAACCCTGGCCGGCCCCGTTGGTTTTGTCGGGCTGGTGGTGCCGCATCTGGTGCGGCTTGTTGCTGGCGCACGCCATCGCATTCTGCTGCCTGCCTCTTTGCTTGCCGGCGGCGCTTATCTCATGCTGGTGGATACGCTGGCCCACCTGCCGGGATTGCCGGCGCAGCTCCCGGTAGGGTTGGTTTCCGCGGCCATTGGTATTCCCATGTTTCTGTATCTGTTGCGCCAGTGGGGGAGGGGAGACTGATGCCGTCCCTGCAGATCGACAGCCTCTGTTTCGGTTACGGTAGCGAGGCCATGAATCGCCCCCTTTCTCTGGAAGCCCATGCCGGAGAATTCTGGGCGGTGCTGGGTGAGAACGGGGTTGGTAAGAGTACCCTGATGGCTACCCTCGCTGGCTTGCGCCGGCCTGTTGCCGGGCATGCATTTGTCGACGGAGTGAGCCTCTCACGCATGCCGCGCAAGGTGCTGGCCCGGCGGCTGGGACTGCTGCTTCAGCATGTGGATGTGTCTTTCCCCTATTCGGTGCGAGAAACAGTCAGTGCCGGTCGTTATGCGCACCGTCCTCCCTGGAGTCCGTTGACCCGGAAGGACCGCGAAATAGTCGACTGGGCGCTCAGCCAGACGGGTCTGCAGGCTCTGGCTGAGCGCCGGGCGGATCAGCTCTCCGGGGGAGAGCAGCGCCGGGCGGCGATAGCGACGCTGCTCGCTCAGCAGCCAGGTGTCATGCTACTGGACGAGCCGGTCAACCATCTGGATGTTCGCCACGAGGTGGAGCTCATGACCCATTTTCGCGACTATGCCAGCCAGGGCGGCGTCGTGATGGTTTCCCTGCACGATGTTAACCTTGCCAGCCAATACGCGGACCGGCTCCTGCTGCTCTACCCGGACGGGGACTGGGAGCTGGGCGAGCCCGATACCCTGCTCAGCGAAGAGCGCCTGCAGCGGCTCTACGGGGTGCCCCTGCACGCGGTGGGCTCCCATGAGTACCGCTTCTGGGTGCCGCTGGGCAAACCGAAACGGCGATAGAGAGCATGAGCAAAACCCTGATTCTTGGAGGCATCCGTTCCGGCAAGAGCGCCCTGGCCGAATCCCAGGCCAGGGCGGCCCAGGGGCCGGTCATCTATGTGGCCACCGCAACCGCGGGTGATGGTGAAATGACCCAGCGTATTGCCCGGCACCAGGCGCGCCGGCCCGAGAATTGGGGGCTGGTGGAGGAACCGCGGGATCTGGCCGCCGTGCTCAGGCGCCACCACGGCGAGGCGTCCTGCCTGCTGATCGACTGCATGAGCCTTTGGCTGAGTAATCTTCTGATGGACGAGTCCTCGCTGGAAGCCCAGTGCGATGCCTTTATTCAGGCGTTGGAAGATTATCCGGGCTCCGTCGTTATTGTCAGCAACGAAGTGGGGCTGGGGATTATCGGCATGGATGCGCTGACGCGGCGCT
Organism: Halomonas sp.; assembly: GCA_007135745.1. Taxonomy (GTDB): domain Bacteria; phylum Pseudomonadota; class Gammaproteobacteria; order Pseudomonadales; family Oleiphilaceae; genus Halospina. The sequence continues at coordinate 7,660 of SLIH01000281.1, forward strand.
TCTGCGATGAACTCGGCTGGCTCAATCAGGCCCTGGCGCGGCGCTGCGATAACGTTGCCATGAGTGTGGCCGGACTGCCTATGGTGCTTAAGGGGCAGTTGCCAGCCAACACCCTGTAGGCAAATGCACGCGCCTACGGGGCGCTTCCCGGCACGCCGTGACTGACCAGCGCACTCATCCACTCATCCCCGGCCCGGTCCAGGCGAATGCGGGTGCGACAGGCGTAGGGCACCATCATGACGCCCAGGGAATGGGTCAGCGGAATTCCCATGGCCGCCCCGGTAATCATGCGAATGACGCCTCCGTGACAGACCAGCA
>SLIH01000444.1 GCA_007135745.1 Halomonas sp.
CATGATGCCCAAACTTTAGCTTATAGGTGGTTAGACCCAGAGCGCGTCCCAGTATTTGATGCCCCAGACAGATACCAAATACCGGCACCTTTTGCTCCACAAAAACCTTGATCGCCTCAATGGCATAATCGCAGGGTTCCGGGTCACCCGGACCATTGGAGAGAAAAACCCCGTCGGGCTTCATTGCCAGAACGTCTTCCGCCGGGGTCCTGGCCGGTACCAGCGTGACCTCACAGCCACGCGAAACCAGAAGTCGCAGGATGTTGTACTTGATGCCGTAGTCGTAGGCGACGACCCGGTAGCGGGTTTCCGGTGCTTCACCGTACCCATCTGCCAGAGTCCAGTCGGACTGGGTCCAGGTGCCCTTCTCCGAGCAACCGGCCGTGCTGGCAAGGTCCATCCCCTTCAGCCCCGGGAACTCACGCGCCAGCGCCAACGCCTGTTCCTCGGTCGCATCAGGCCCGGCAACAATGGCGCCGCCCTGGGAACCCTTGTTACGCAGCAGCCGCGTCAGACGCCGGGTATCGACGCCAGCAATGGCAACAATATTGCTGGCGGCGAGATAATCGGAGAGCGACTGGGAGCTGCGCCAGTTGCTGGCGAGCAAGGGCAGATCGCGAATAACCAGCCCATCGGCGCAGATGCGGCTTGATTCCACATCCTCGGGATTAACACCGGTATTGCCGATATGGGGGTAGGTCAGGGTTACGATCTGGCGTGTGTAGGAGGGGTCGGTCAGGATTTCCTGATAGCCGGTCATGGCCGTATTGAAGACCACTTCACCACTGGTGCTGCCCTGGGCACCAATGGATTCCCCCCGAAAAATACTGCCGTCTGCAAGCGCGAGAATTGCTGGTTCTGTCAATGCCGTGCCCTCGTCTAGCGTTTCTGGCGGGATAAAACGCGCTCTCACGACACTCCGGCTCTGATTTCAGGCCGCAAAAAAGCGAGACGGTGTCCTGGACGCCGTCCCGCTTTTTGTTGTCTGGCATTGCCGGTGAAAGAAGCGCTTTGATAAATCCGGCGTATTTTACCGCCGCGAGGGTGGTTTTGTCTATCTCGACAGGAACAAAACCGACGGCACGTACGGGTTCACTGCCCAGACTTCAAGCCCAGGACGTCCTGCATGTCATAAAGCCCGGGCGACTGATCGCTCAACCAGAGCGCCGCACGGACCGCCCCCTTGGCAAAGGTCATCCGGCTGCTGGCCTTATGGCCGATCTCGATCCGCTCGCCAAGCCCGGCGAACATGACCGTATGTTCACCGACGATATCTCCGGCGCGGATGGTCTCAAACCCAATCACCTCCCGGGGGCGCTCGCCGGTGAATCCTTCGCGACCATAAACGGCACAGTCACGCAGATCACGTCCAAGCGTCTCGGCGATCACTTCGCCCATACGCAACGCGGTGCCCGACGGGGCATCTTTCTTGTGGCGATGGTGGGCTTCAACGATTTCAATATCGCTGTCCTCACCGAGCACTCGGGCGGCTGTCTGCAGCAGCTGAAGGACAAGGTTGACTCCCACACTCATGTTGGGAGCAAAGACCACCGGAATGCCTTCGCTTTTTTCTTCCAGCTCAAGCTTTTCCGCTTCCGTCAGACCGGTCGTGCCAATCACGACGGACTTCCCGGCACGACGGCAGACGTCGAGGTTGTGCAGCGTCAGATCGGGGAACGTGAAGTCGATCAGGACATCGAAGTCATCCAGCACCTCCGATACATCGCCGACCAATGACACCCCATTGTGGCCGACGCCGGCCATCTCACCGGCATCCACCCCAAGCAGTGAACTTGCCGGCCGCACCGTGCCAGCCCCTACTTCGACACCATCCGTCAGGGTAATCGCCTCAATCAGGGCCTTCCCCATTCGACCAGCTGCACCAGCCACCGCAACTCGAGTCATAAGCCGTCATCCCCATGAAAACCTGTCCAAACCAAGGAACAACCAGCCGCAACCTCCTTGCTCCTTGCTCCTTGCTCCTTGCTCCTAAAACTTCATATCCTCAAAGAAGCTCTTAACCCCTTCAAACCAGGAACTCTTCCTGGGTCCGTGATGACTGCCCCCCTGATCATCATCGAGGGTGTCACCAAATTCCCGCAGCAATTCTTTCTGCTTCCTGGTCAGGTTTACCGGAGTTTCGACCATAACACGACACAGAAGATCGCCAGGGGGACCACCGCGCACCGGAGTCACGCCCTTACCCCGAAGCCGGAAGAGTTTTCCGGTCTGGGTCTCCGGCGGAATCTTCAGTTTGACGCGCCCATCCAGGGTGGGCACTTCAAGCTCGCCCCCCAGGGCTGCATCAACGAAACTGATCGGAACATCACAGTGCAGATTGCGCCCATCCCGGGTAAAGAGCGGATGATCCTTAACCGAAATCTGCACATAGAGATCACCCGGAGGGCCGCCCTGAACACCAGGCTCCCCTTCACCGGACAGGCGAATGCGATCCCCGGTATCCACACCGGGCGGCACCTTGACCGAGAGGGTTTTCTCCTCCTCGACCAGACCCTGCCCACGGCAGGCTTTACAGGGGTTCTTCACAATCTTTCCGGAACCCCGACAGTTCGGGCAGGTCTGCTGCACGGAAAAGAAACCCTGCTGCATCCGCACCTGCCCCATACCACGGCAGGTCGGGCAGGTCTCGGGCCGGGTTCCCGGCTCAGCGCCGGAGCCGCTACAGCTCTTACATTCCGTGTGCGTGGGAATTTCGATCTTTACGTTCTTGCCACGGACAGCATCCTCAAGATCCAGCTCCAGCGTGTAGCGCAGATCAGCACCACGATTACTGCGCCCGCGACCACCGCCAAAGATGTCCCCGAACACATCGCCAAAGATATCGGAGAAGCTTGCGCCACCGGCCCCGAAACCACCCGCGCCAGCCTGACCATCAACACCGGCATGACCGAACTGGTCATAGGCAGCCCGTTTTTCAGAGTCACCGAGGACTTCGTAAGCTTCGCTGGCCTCCTTGAACCGCGCTTCGGCATCGTCATCATCCGGGTTACGATCCGGGTGATACTTCATCGCCAGCTTGCGATAAGCCTTTTTGATTTCTTTCTCGTCGGCGCTGCGCGAAACACCGAGAATTTCATAATAATCGCGTTTGGCCATGACAATCCGTCACTCGCTGTTACGGCTACCACCGGGGTAGCCGAATGAAACCATTAGCCGTTTTTACAAAGACAAACGCGGGAGTTGCCTCCCGCGTCGGTCAATTCAGAGGTTGCAGACAATAACGATGTTACTGCTTATTGTCATCATCCTTGACCTCTTCGAACTCGGCATCGACGGCATCATCACCACCGGCGCCGCTTTCCTGCTGTGCCTGGCCGGCGTCGGCCTCGCCTTCAGCGCCCTGCTCGGAATACATCTTCTGAGCCAGGCTGGCTGAAGCTTCGGTCAGCTTCTGGGTCTTGGCCTCAATATCGTCCTTATCATCCGTTTTCAGCGCTTCCTCCAGTTCGGAAATCGCGCTCTCAATGGCCTGCTTTTCCTCATCCGTGGCCTTGTCACCGGCCTCTTCCACGCTCTTGCGCACCGCATGAATCATGCTGTCGCCCTGGTTCCGGGCCTGCACCAGCTCTTCGAACTTGCGGTCTTCTTCGGCGTGGGCCTCGGCGTCCTTCTCCATCTGCTCGACTTCTTCTTCACTCAGACCGGAAGACGCCTTGATCACGATGGACTGTTCCTTGCCAGTGGCCTTGTCCTTGGCGGAGACGTTGAGGATACCGTTGGCGTCGATATCGAAAGTCACCTCAATCTGAGGCACACCACGCGGCGCGGGCGGAATATCCGCCAGATCAAAACGTCCCAGCGACTTGTTCTGTGTCGCCTGCTTGCGCTCGCCCTGGACCACATGAATGGTCACAGCGGTCTGATTGTCCTCAGCCGTGGAGAAAGTCTGCGACTTCTTGGTCGGGATCGTGGTGTTCTTCTCGATGACCGGTGTTGCCACGCCACCCATGGTTTCGATACCCAGAGTAAGCGGCGTCACGTCCAGAAGCAGCACGTCCTTGACGTCGCCGGACATAACGGAACCCTGCAGGGCAGCACCCATGGCCACGGCTTCGTCCGGGTTGACGTCCTTGCGCGGCTCTTTACCGAAGAAGTCCTTGACCTTTTCCTGAACCATCGGCATCCGGGTCTGACCACCGACCAGAATAACCTCATCCACTTCGCCGGCCTTGATGCCCGCGTCCTCAATAGCCGTTTTACACGGCCCCAGGCTGCGCTGGACCAGGTCCTCGACCAGGGATTCCAGCTTGGCACGGGTCACCTTGACGTTGAGGTGCTTGGGTCCGTTCTGGTCGGCCGTGATATACGGCAGATTCACATCGGTCTGCTGGCTGGAGGACAGCTCAATCTTCGCCTTCTCGGCCGCCTCTTTCAGACGCTGCATGGCCAGAGAGTCACCGCGCAGATCAATGCCGGAATCCTTCTTGAACTGATCCGCCAGGTATTCAATCAGCTTAAGGTCGAAGTCTTCGCCGCCAAGGAAGGTATCCCCGTTGGTGGCAAGCACCTCAAACTGGGTCTCACCGTCCACGTCGGCAATTTCGATGATGGAAATATCGAAGGTACCACCACCCAGATCATAGACGGCTACCGTACGATCCTGACCCTTGCGGTCGAGACCGTAAGCCAGTGCGGCTGCGGTCGGCTCGTTGATGATCCGCTTGACCTCAAGCCCGGCGATACGACCCGCGTCCTTGGTTGCCTGGCGCTGGTTATCATTGAAGTAGGCCGGAACCGTTACGACGGCTTCGGTCACTTTTTCGCCGAGATAGTCTTCAGCGGTCTTCTTCATCTTCTTGAGCACTTCCGCCGAGATCTGCGGAGGCGCCATCTTCTTGTCATTGACCTCAACCCAGGCGTCACCATTGTCATTCTTGACGATCTTGTACGGCACCATCTTGATGTCTTTCTGTACAACATCGTCGTCGAAACGACGACCGATCAGCCGCTTGATGGCATAGAGCGTGTTGTGCGGGTTGGTCACCGCCTGACGTTTTGCGCTCTGCCCGACCAGGATCTCGCCTTCATCTGTGTAGGCCACGATGGACGGGGTGGTGCGATCGCCTTCGGCGTTCTCGATCACCTTGACTCCGTCGCCATCAGGAATGGCCACACAGGAGTTGGTCGTACCCAGGTCAATACCGATAATCTTACCCATGGAATCACTCCAGTTTTCCGATTCTGAATGTTGGAATTCTGCCTCTGCCCCACCGGCCCCTTTCTGCCTGTTCAGCTACTCAGGCTCCGGTCTGGCCAACCCTGCGGGTTAGGGCTCTGAATCCGTTGTTACTGCCTATATTGGATTCAAATCGAACTTTTCAAGCCTGTTCGTCGACGTTACCGCCTTCGGGCTTCTCAGCTTTGGCGACCATGACCATGGCCGGCCGAACCACACGATCATTCAGCGTGTACCCCTTTTGCATCACCGCAATGACCGAGTTGGGCTCCGCTTCCGCGCTCGGGACCATCGACATGGCTTCATGCTGCTGCGGATCGAAGGGCTCGCCCACCGGATTGATCTGCCGGACGTTGAACTTCTCCAGCACGCCCATGAACATGCTCAGGGTCATGTCCACGCCTTCCTTGATGCGAACGAGCACTTCCTCGCTCTGGACCTCATGCCCCTCGGTACTCTCAACCGCCTTCTCCAGGCTGTCCACCACCGGCAGAAGTTCCTTCACGAACTTCTCCAGAGCGAATTTGTGAGCCTTCTCCACATCGATCTCGGCCCGGCGGCGCATGTTCTGCATTTCCGCCTTTGCGCGAAGCGCCTGGTCCTTGTATTGCTCCACCTGCTCCAGCAGAGCCTGGACCTGATCGCCACCTTCCTCAGGCGAACCTTCGCCTTCGGATGCGCCCACCTCGGGTTCCGCATCAGTGCCGGCTTCGCCTTTCACTTCTTCCGCGGATTCCTCGTTGCGATTCTCTTCTGAGCTCATCGTCACCTCGTGCATCGTTCTTCAGGCGCCATCGCGCGCCCGATTTGAGTTCCTGCGGCCAATATGGGGCTGCATGTCGTTCTTTCAACCTCCAGTTCCCGTGATCTGCATAAATGAGTCTTGAATCACGAAACACAATACTGTACAAAAGAACATATACTGTATACTCAAACAGGCCAGGAAACCGACACAATGCTGACCCAACTGACTGTTTCCAACTACGCCATCGCAGAACATATTGAACTCCAGTTCAACAAGGGGATGACGGCCCTGACCGGAGAAACAGGTGCCGGCAAATCCATTACCCTGGATGCGCTGGGGCTGGTGCTCGGAGCCCGCGCCGATGCCACGGCCGTGCGCGAGGGCGCAGACCGGGCGGACATCACCGCCGTCTTCGATATCCGGCGCATTCCCGAAGCAGGCCAGTGGCTGGAACAAAGGGACCTTGACGAGGACAACGACTGCATTCTCCGCCGCGTCATCCGGCGCGACGGACGCTCGCGAGGCTATATCAATGGCCAACCCTGCACACTGCAGGATCTGCGGGAACTCGGCGCCATGCTGATGGACATCCACAGCCAGCACCAGCACCAGTCACTGCTTAAACGCGATACCCACAAGCGTCTGGTGGATGAGTTCGCCGACGCCACGCGGCTGGCGGAAGAGGTCCGGCAGGCCTTCCAGAAGTGGCAGAAAGCACGCAAAAAACTCGATGCCGCCCACGAGAACCAGGACGAACAGCACGCCCGACGGGAGCTCTTGCGTTATCAGGTCGAAGAACTGGATCGCCTGGACATCAGCGCCAAGGAACTTGAGACGCTTGAAGGCGAGCAGAAGCAACTGGCCAATGCAGAGACCATTCTGCGCCACTGCCACGAGGCCGCCGACTGCTGCCGCGAAGGCGAACCCAGCGCAGCAAGTCTACTGCAGCAGGCGTTGCAACAGCTTGAGCGGCTGCCCGCAGCGGTTCCGGAACTTACGGAAACACGGGACATGCTGGAAGAGGCCCGGATACAGCTGGAAGAGGCAGGCGACAACCTGCAGCGGTATGTGGACGACTACGATCTGGACCCGGAGCGGCTTCAGGCCGTGGAAGAGCGCCTGAGCGCCGTTTACCAGCTGGCCCGCAAGCACAATGTGGCACCGGAACAGCTCCCGGAGCATCACGAAAAACTGGCAGAGGAACTGGAACAGCTGGATGGCGGTGCCGACAGCATTGAGCAACTGGAAGCCGACGCCGAACAGGCACTGGCGGGCTACCAGAGGCTGGCCGATCAGCTCAGCGCCGTTCGCCGTGAGGCGGCGGTGACACTTGACCGGAAGATAACCGAAGAACTCCAGCGACTGAGCATGCCCGGAGTGCATTTCGAAACCTGCCTGACACCGACAGAAAACCAACGCCCCAGCGCAGACGGCAACGAGAGCCTGGAATTTCTGGTCAGCACCAATTCCGGTCAGTCACCACGGCCACTGAGCCGGGTGGCATCGGGCGGTGAACTCTCACGCATCAGCCTGGCCATTCAGGTGGTGGTTGCCCAGACCTCCACCATTCCAACCCTTATATTCGATGAAGTGGATGTAGGTATTGGCGGCGCCGTGGCCGAAGTTGTCGGCAAGTTGCTGAGAACACTCGGAGAGGAAGGACAGATCCTGTGTGTCACGCACCTTCCACAGGTGGCCAGCCAGGCCCATCAGCACCTGATCGTGAGCAAGTTCACCGAGGAAAGCCACACGTACTCAACCGTGGAAAAACTTGCGACAAAGGAACGGGTCCAGGAAGTGGCTCGGATGCTGGGCGGCGTGGACCTGACCGAACAGACCATGGCACATGCTCAGGAGATGCTGGATCGAGGTCAGGCGACCCATCACTGAAACCCGGGCGCGGTTACTTTGCGCCCCGGGGCTTCACGTAGAGAATCATGCTGTGATCAACCAGTTCGAAACCGTGCTCTTCAGCAATTTCGCGCTGGCGCCGTTCGATCA
>SLIH01000259.1 GCA_007135745.1 Halomonas sp.
CGCGAGGCATTCCACCGATCGTCAGCTCCCCCTCAAAATTGGGGTACATGGCCATACCGCCCTCCACCCGATCGGGGGTGGCGGACTGTGCCATCAACAGGGACGGAGTGCCGGCCAGCACGAACACACCGAGAACAGAGAACCAGGATAAGCGTTTCACAAGCCCCTCCAGGATGCCTTCGAGATTGCGAAGCGACACAGCGCCCCGGCACTGATGCACTTCGCAGCTTCCGCCTGATAATAGGTACTAACTTCCGCCTTGAATAGCCGTCACTGGCCACCGCGTGCTGCCGTTCACATTGCACTGAGGCGCCTGCACCGAGGGATGAGCAAAAAAAAGCAGCCCCGGAGGGCTGCTTTTTTCGACTGCAAGCAATAGAACGTTGTGCCCTACGCCTGCTACCGCCTTCAGGCTGCGGCTTTAGAAATACAGGTTGAACATCACGTTCGCGCTACCCAGCGTGAACTGTGTGTCAGCGTCACCACCCGGATCGGTGATGTCGAGGCCCAGCTGACCACTGACAGAAAATCCGTCAGTAATCATGGCCTCTGCGCCGAAGAAGCCGCCCAAACCAAAGCCGGTTTCTTCTGCACTGATGATGCCTGCTGCACCACCCAGGAACGGCCTTACATTGTCTGAAATGTTCTGCATGTAGTAGCGCATACCACCGCCAATGGTCAGCTGGGTATCCGCATCACCGCCCGGATCGTTAATAGAACCAAAGGCGAAGGGCATGAGCTCCTCACTCATCCGTATACCCACCATGTAGTCAGGGGCACCCACGGAAGGAACAGAAGGAGCAGCCTGGCCTGGCATGCTCGGCATCGCCGCCGAACCACCGAAGGGGTTAAAGCCCAACATAATGTTGTTATCCTGAGCCGCAACATTCCCTGAAGCAGTAAGCGCGGCACCAACTGAAATAGCAATCAGCGTTTTCTTGATTTTCTGGGTTTTCATATTTGACATTCCGTAGTCTTCAATGACTTTGACCCCGGCAAGCTGGATTCTTGGAACCCTCAGTCCGGGAGGAGTTACCTGAAAGTTCATCGCCAATTCATGGCAACCTCGCCATTCTCTGGTTTTTTTCGTTTTGCTTCAAGACGCTCAGCGGATTCATGAACTCTTATCGAAGGCAGCAAGCTGCTCCGCACTCGCCTCGTTCTGATACCTCGCCTTCCACTCTGAATAAGGCATCCCGTAAATGATCTCCCGCGCCTGCTCATAATCCAGGGATTCGCCATGCTCCTCCGCGGCGGCCACATACCACTTGGCCAGGCAGTTACGACAGAACCCGGCGAGATTCATCAGGTCGATGTTCTGCACATCCTTGTTATTGTCCAGATGCTCCAACAGTCGGCGGAACACCGCCGCTTCAATTCGTGTCTGCTGCTCCATGATCGCCTCCTTCCCTCATCCACCTCAGTGGCTTTGCAACAATGCCTGAACCTCTTTGCTTTCATAAAAACGCTGCAGCCGACGCCGCAGAATCTCCTCAAGCAGGCCATTGGCCCGCAGGGCATCAGTAACGCGTGGCAGCACCGCAGCCACTTCGGTCATGACAGTTTCCGTTTCGATATTGAACTCGTCGGCCAAAGTCGTCAGCGAATAATCCCCATACTGCTGAAACAGATTCTCCACCACTGTTTCATAACAATCCCGGAAGTAGTCGGTTTTTCGGAATGCCAGCCAGAAATCGTAACCCATCACCACGAACTCGCTCCACTCCACCTCTCCCAACCCGGACTGGAGGTCCTGGAGCGTCTTGTCGGAGAAGCTGTCCCAGGCGTCCATCAGGCTCACCTTGAGCTCCTCCTCGGTCAGATTCTCCGCCAGAAAGTCCGCACTCTGTCGGACCATCCCCTCAACATTCCGAGCAATATAACTCTTAACGCTTTTCTCCCAGGCCTCATCCAATCCGGAAACAGCCTTGTTGAGCATTCGGGAACTGAAGCGCAATGCGGAGCTGATCCCCGGAACATTTTTGCTCAGAAGGTTTTCCTCATAAATGTAGCGAACAATCCCCTGGTACAGAAGATTGGCCACCAGCTCCTTGTAGACGGGCTGTTCCAGCACACGGTCAATCAGCTCCTGGCGCTGTTCCCGCAGCAGAAGCAGCTGATCAATCAATTCCTCCATCCGCTCACGGCTGAGAAGATCATCCGGGGTTACACTGAGATGGAAATCAGATCCAACAATATCGTTGGTAAAATCCGCCGCCATCTCGGGAATAATGGCCGGCATATCCCGCTCCACCACATGGCGCCGGATGATCCCGTTGACGGTATCGGGGTCGATTATATCCCTCAGTCGCAGCGCCTCGCCGGCCTTAAACGCCAGCTGTACATCCTCGCGCAGATCTTCCTTCAGTTCTTCTCCAGTCAGATGGTCCATCTCATGCTGTATGTGCAGCTTGAGGAGAGCCTGACTCAGATCCTGTCCTTTTTCATGGCTCATCGTGTATGGGCTCCCTGGGTTGGCGGCTCAATGACGGCACCATAGCACGGCGCGCATCGGACCGATATTGCCTCTGAACCGCATCCGAAACGTCAGCGGGGCAACCGGGAACCATAATGCATCCTCCCCATCGACAACCCCATGCATGGCTCGCATTTTCAACCGCTTAAATTGACATCCATCGCCGCAGTGACTATACATCCTAAGCATGGGAACCCGCGTTCAAACCGGACATGAGGCGTATCAATGAAAAAAGTCCTGCCCGCGCTCGTAATAACGGCCATGGCTCTCCCTTTTAATGCTGCGGCGGCCAACCAAGACCATGAATACCCATACGTTGGCGTTGCGGGCGGCATAGCCCAGCTGGATGACCTGTGCGATGACGTTGAAGGCAGCTGCGACGATGATGTGCTTTTCTACCGCATCTACTCGGGAGCGCGCCTTCTGCCCTACTTCAGTTCAGAAGTCGGGTACACCCACATGCGCAAATTCGGTGTCAGCGGCTTCCGCGTACGTCCTCAGGCAATTGATGTAACAACCAACTTCATTCTGCCCCTGGCCCGGAATCTGGATGTATTTGCCAAGGCGGGCGCCTTTGCATGGCGCACTACCGTGGATGTGGATACTGAAGAATTCCCAGACTCCGAGGGCCTGGACGGCAGCTCCAACGGTGTGGACTTCAAGACCGGACTTGGCCTTCGAATCGGTCTGATAGGCAACATGTCCCTGCGCGCGGACTTCGACTACATTCCCAGCTTCGGCAGCTCGGATATCGGCGGCACCGATGATCTGTATATGTTCGGTGGTGCACTCGAATTCCAGTTCTGAGGCGATCCCCCTGAAAAAAGACAAAAAAGAGCAGCCTGAGGCTGCTCTTTTTGTTTCCCATCCAGGTGCCACGGCACCCTGAATCCGGCTTCACCGGCGACGGCGCAGACCAATCGCTGCCAGCCCAAGCGCCATAAGACCAAGTGTTGCGGGAGCTGGAACCGGGGTAGGGGCATCCGGACGCATCACCATAACGTCCTGGGTTCCCTTGGCACTGAGTACGCTCAGAGAGTAGGTGCTTTCATAACTCCAGAGATCATTCAGCCAGCTGTTTGCCGTCTCGACAACATCCGGACTGAAGTTTTTGGTCCGGAACTGACCATCGGTGACATTGGGTGGCATATCAATGCCTTCATAGAGAAGCTCCCAGAGGCCCAACTGAAAGGCAGCGGACGTGGTGCTGTCCTGAACCTGATCCCGGAAACCAGTGTAAAAACGTCCGACAGCATCCAGCTGCAGTCCACCACTGAAATTCTCATCAAAATAGGTTTCGGCATCCACAACGCTGTATTCCACAACGCTGCTCTGATCCAGAATGGTTTCAATTTCCACACAGAAGGCTTCCAGTGTGCCCTCCCAGAAATCATCACTCCCGCCCTGAACGTTGCTGGTTTCGAAGCTGAACATTCCCGCGCTGACGCCCGTCCAGCTGCTGCCCCCGGACGAAATGGCACCACTGTCAGACCCCTGGGCGAAGCCCGCATACTCGGCCTCAAGCGACACGGGCGTTGCCTGGACGGCGCTGGTTGAAACCGCCAGACTTACACCGATTACCATTGCTTTGAAACTACCGCGCATAAAATACTCCTTCCTGATGCTTATGCTGCTTATTTGTCTGCGGATCTTTAAGCAAAGTTCCAGCCAATCAGTGAAACCCGACTTAAAAACAGAAGCCTGCGGTTCGATTCCAGGCATTGTTACCGAGCCAGATTGCCAAACTGTAATTTTTGTCGACACCGCCAAAATCCGGGTACGGCGTTTCACGGATGGCCACACCCTACCCATTCGGCTAACCTGCCCTGTCTTGGTGCGCAATCACGACTGAAGCGGGAGGCTGTGTGACAGGTCAGAACAAATCGCTGCAACAGGATATTGGCCTGCTCGTTCTGCTCTGGTTCACCGGCCTCTATCTGCGCCTGCCCATACTCGTGGCTCCCCCACTGGCTCCATTTATAGGCTCGGATCTGGACATGTCCCAGGCACAGATCGGGGCGCTGACGACTCTGCCTGTCTTTATGCTGGCACTGGGTGCATTACTGGGCTCGCTCCTGATCATGCGCGTGGGCCCCCGCAATGCGTTGGCCGGAGCTCTGGCCCTGGTCGCCCTCGCCTCCGCAGCGCGCGGCACGGCACCCGACAGCCTGATTGTGCTTCTGTTCAGCGGCATTATGGGGCTGGGCATCGCCATCATGCAGCCTTCACTGCCCGCACTGTTGCCACGGTGGTTCACGCCAGGACGTATCGCACTGGCAACCGCCTGCTACATGAACGGGATGCTGATGGGGGAATTCATAGGGGCTGGCCTGACCCTACCGGTCATCATGCCTCTTGCTGATGGGAGCTGGCGGCTGACGCTGGCAATCTGGTCACTTCCCGCACTGCTGGTGGCGGCAGCGCTGCTGATACCCGGTAACGGCAGCCCGGCCCCTGCCGGCCCACCGCGCTGGCTTCCGGACCCCCGCGATCCGCTGATGTGGAAAATGGGGCTGCTGCTGGCGGGAACCGCCTCGCTTTTCTTCGGCACCAATGCCTATATGGGCAGCGTGCTGGAAGCCCGCGGTGAAGCCGAGCGCCTAGACAGCGCCCTGTTCTGGTTCAACATAGCGCAGGTTGCCGCATCGCTGTTCATGATGGGAATGGCTGGGCGCTGGGTGGCCCGTCGCGGCCCAATTCTGTTCAGCGCCACCACGAGCGTCCTCACCATGCTGGGCTTTCTTCTGATCGACGGGTGGGTCGGCGTGGTTTTCGCGTTTGCTGTCAGCTTCTTTGCCGGGATACTGTTGATATTGCTGGTGGCTCTGCCGCCTCAGCTGCTCGACAGCAGCCATTCAGGGCGCCTCTCGGCAGGCAATTTCACCATTGGTTATACGCTGGCCTTCGTCATACCACTACTTGGAGGCATCCTTGCCGACCTGACCAACAACCCGGTCGTTGCCGTCTGGGTCATCCTTGCGTTTGCGGCAATGACGTTACCCTTCGCCATGCTGTTAAGGCTCGACGGCCCGAGCAATAACAAAACGTCCTGAGTTACCAGGAAGCCTCGGAGCCGCTATTCACGCCCTGATCCTCTCCAGCGGAGTCACGGCGTACATTTTCGCGCTCGAAACGCCCATCGTCCTGTTGGCCGACGCCAGCCCCATCAATGCGCTCCGGCGGATCCCCCGCCTGAGATCTTGCTTCCTCCAATGCATCATCCATGGAGCGATGCTCTTCGGCAGGCGCCGGGGCAGACTCCGCCTGACCAGGCTGCCCTGGCTGTTGTCGGGGTTGTTGCGCGGGGGGCTGCTGCGCGCCCGGTTGTTGCTGCGCTCCGGGCTGCTGCTGGGCGCCAGGTTGCTGCTGCGCGATCGCCTGCCCGCCGAGAACCCAACACGCAGACAAAGCCACGATAGCAAGCCCTGAAATATGCCGTTTCATCTCAAACCTCCAACATCAGCACCAAGGAAGACGCCCAAAGGGTCTCAACCCATCAACCCGGCTTCAATACCTGGCGCGTTAAGCGGCTGTAATAATGAAATCTCATCCCAGGCGCGCTCCATTCGGCACGGGCTTGTCCGGAACCGCAAGGATCACCGTGCCATCGTCACGATAGAACCCGGTGACCAGGCACTGCGAACGCATCGGGCCAATCTGCTTGGGCGGGAAATTGACCACGGCCATAACCTGCCGCCCCACCAGCTCTTCCGGTGCATAATGATCCGTGATCTGGGCAGACGACTGCAGAACACCCAACTCGGGGCCGAAATCGACTTTCAGCCGGTAGGCGGGCTTGCGGGCCTCCGGGAAAGATTGCGCCTCAACCACCGTACCCGCCCGCATTTCCACACGGGAAAACTGATCCCACTCAATGGTATCCCGGGACATATCCCCTCCTGGCACATGATTCAGAACGCCATTCTGCATGGAAGAATAGAAGAACTCTACTGAGCATCGAGGGCAGATGGCCCCAGCGTTATACCGTTAACAGGCGAAGACCCCATCCGCTTTATGCGCAGTCTTTTTTGCGTCCCGGGCAAGGGTACGCGAGAATCGCCAATCAAAATCACCACTGGAGGAAAACCATGTTCCGTCCCCTCTGGACCACCCTGTTGGCATTAACGCTCATCGCCGGCCCCGCTTTTGCCGAAGACGAAGCGGTCACCGGCCTGCCCAATCAGGATGTCATCGACGGCCGAACCGATGCCTTTATGAACAAGATACAGGAAGGCCGTATTCTGGCCGCCTACCGCAGCATGCAGGATGTGCTCGGCGTGGACTCGGACGGTTTCGAGGAACGCGGCGAAGAAGCACGGCAATTCTTCAACCAGGTACGTGAACGGGTTGGCGATCCGGTGGATCATGATCGAGTGCGTGTCTCGAGCATAAAAGATCATTTCTATCGGGTCGATTATCTCCAGAAATTCGAAGCGGCGGCACTCGCCTGGGAATTCACCTTCTATCGCCCCAAAGACCGGTGGTTGCTGGTCGGAGTCAAGTACTCCACCGATCTGGACCGGCTCTATACGCAAGAGTAACGGCGCCACTTTTCACAATGCCGCTGTCTCTTTGAGCGCGGTGTTGCTGTATAATCTCTCGCCACCCGGACCTGGACCGCAATAATACCTGACTTTTTTGGTCAGGTATTATATAATTGCGCCAGTTTAGCGAACAGACGGAGTAACCGACATGGCCGAATCCAATAAGCCGGAAGATCTCATCCGCCACGAGTACGAAGCCGGATTCGTAACCGACATCGAAGCCGACACCTTTGAGCCCGGCCTGAACGAAGATGTCATCCGGCGGCTCTCTGAAATCAAGAACGAGCCGGAATGGATGCTCGAATGGCGGCTCGAGTCTTACCGCAAGTTCCTGGAAATGACCGAGCCGGACTGGGCCAACGTGGACTTCGACCCGATCGACCTCAACTCGATTTCCTATTACTCCGCGCCCAAGAAGGACAGCGACAAGCCCCAGAGCCTGGACGAAGTCGATCCGGAGCTGCTGCGCACCTATGAAAAGCTCGGCATTCCGCTGCACGAGCAGGAGGCGCTCGCGGGCGTCGCAGGCGCTTCAGCCCCGGCCGCAGGGTCTCCTAACGTGGCCGTGGACGCGGTATTTGATTCGGTGTCCGTCGTCACCACCTTCAAGGAAAAACTGGCGGAAGCCGGCGTCATCTTCTGCGCCATCTCCGAAGCCTTGCGAGAGCACCCTGAGCTGGTCAAAAAGTACCTGGGCAGTGTCGTTCCCCAGAGCGACAACTACTTCGCGGCGCTCAACTCAGCGGTCTTCAGCGACGGCTCTTTCGTCTATATTCCCAAGGGCGTTCGCTGCCCCATGGAGTTGTCCACATACTTTCGTATCAACGCCATGAACA
>SLIH01000157.1 GCA_007135745.1 Halomonas sp.
CACTGGCCTCCCTGGCGCTGACGCTCGCTGCAGCAGGTGTCATTGTGCCAGGCCTGCCAACGGTTCCCTTTCTGCTGGTGGCCGCCTGGGCTGGCAGCCATGGCTGGCCGGAACTTGAACAGGCCTTGCTCGATCATCCGGTGCACGGTCCAACCATCCGCAACTGGCGCGAAAAAAGAGCCGTACCCCGTCGCGCCAAGTGGATCGCTACGGCACTGATTGCCAGCAGCATTGTAATGATACTGATCGCCCCGGTGCCATCCATCATGCACTGGATACTCCCCCCTTTCCTGGCCTGTGTCACCCTGTGGCTCTGGAGTCGCCCTGATGCCTGATAATGCCGCTTCCCAAGCACGCCCCAACATCGTTCATCTGTTTGCCTATCCATTCCGGATCTTCTTCTTTTCCGTTGGGTTGCTGGCTCTTGTCTCCGTTCCAGTCTGGGTTGCCCTGCTCAGTGGCCGGCTTGATCTGCCGCTGGCGCTGCCGCCCATCCACTGGCATCAGCATGAACTGGTTTTTGGCTGGCTGCAGGCTGCCATAGCCGGATTCCTTCTGACGGCTGTCTGTGTCTGGACCGGCACCGAACGAACCCACGGCTGGCCACTGCTTGGTCTCTGGCTGGTCTGGTTGGCCGGAAGACTCGCGATCACCTTCGGCGCGGCCGCACCGGAATGGCTGGTATGGGGCCTTAATCTGGCGTTCCTGCCCCTGGTGATGCTGGACGCCGGATGGCGGATCTGGCAAGCACGTCAATTGCGGCAGATGGTCATCATGGTTGTGTTGGGACTGCTGTGGCTGATGCAGCTGGGCTTTTTGCTTGATCCCGCCGGGCCCTATATCCCGGCCGCTCTGATCGTGGCTTCGGCTCTGATGCTGGTAATCGGCGGACGCATCACGCCCAACTTCTCCATGGGTTGGCTCAAGCGCCATGGCCTCGACGCTGACGCTGTCCGGGTGATCCCCGCGCTGGAAAAAACACTGCTGGCGACTCTGGCGCTGACGTTGCTCGCAATGGTTACCGGCAATGCGCTGATGATTGGTTTGGCAGCGACCCTGGCCGGCGGTGTTGCCCTCCTGCGGATCGGACTCTGGCAGGGCTGGCGGGTTCGTCAGGAGCCGCTGCTGTGGATTCTTCATCTGTCGCTGCTGTGGATTCCAATCGGTTTTTTCCTTCTCGCAGGTGCCCAGGCCGGCTGGTGGACGGACACCGTCTGGATGCACGCCATTGGTGTGGGCGCCATGGGCGGACTGATACTGGGTGTCATCAGTCGGGTCATTCTGGGACATACGGGGCGTGCACTGCGCCTGCCGAGCGGCATGACAAGCGCCTTTGTACTCATACATCTGGCGGCGCTGACACGGATTGCAACCGGCATGGAGCTCATTCCCTGGCAGGCGGGTATCAATATCAGCGGGTTGCTCTGGTTTGTCGCTTACGGGCTCTTCCTGATCCGTTATACCGGTTTCCTTCTACGCCCCAGAGCGGATGGGAGGCCCGGCTGATGCGATTGACGGCCCATACGGATTACGCCATTCGTGTGCTGATCTTTGTTGCGATACGAGAACGGGGGCATGGAACGATACGCGATATCGCTGAAGCCTACGGCATCTCCCGCAATCACTTGATGAAGGTGGTACACGAGCTGCAACAGCACGGCTACCTCAAGACAATACGAGGCAAGGGGGGTGGGGTTGTTCTCGCCCGGGCGCCAGAGCAGATTAATCTTGGTCAGGTGGTGAGGGATATGGAACCGGATCTGGCGCTGGTGGAGTGCTTCCGGGCCGACAACCAGTGCGTTATCACGCCAGACTGTCAGCTGAAGACCATGCTTAACGACGCCCTGCAGGCGTTTCTCGCAACCATGGACCACTATACGCTGAAGGATATGACAGCCAATGACGCCCCAGCACTCAGGCGCCATCTCAGGTTGATCTGACAGGCCTGCTTCGAACGCTGTCTTCAGTGGCGGGAGCGGGTAATCAGCCTTTCATCCTCTTTATGGGACTCGGCCTGCTCGAGTGATTCCATGGGACAGGAATCGCACTCGGCTTCATACTTACAGCGTTTTTTGCACTCACAGGGGCGCATACTGACAACCATGGCGGTGCCCAGAAGCGGCGCAGCCAGAATAAACAGGTGCAGCACATTCATAGTAACCTCCTCCGGTGCAATCCCGTGCCCAAAATCAGGACACGGGAATTACGGACTGCCGTTTATACCTGAATTTCCCTGGTCAGACAATGCGCTCAGAAGGAACCGATGCGCAGGTGTTCCCTCTGACCGCCCACCAGATCACGCAGAAAGTCCACGTCGATCAGGTCGATAGGTCCTCGCCCGGGCGCCAGAACCCCAGCCTTACGGAACTGACTGAGAACCCGGGACACCGTCTCTTCCCGCACGCCAAGCAGAACCGCCACTTGCTTCTGACGGAAAGGCAGCTCAATTCGCTCACTGCTCTGCTCCTCGTGCAACTGCAACAGGAAAGCAGCCACGCGTTGCTCCGCGGAACTCCCGGTGAAGAAATCCACCTGATTCAGGGAGGTCCTCAGGCGCATACTGGTATACTCCAGCATGCGCGCCGCAAAACAGCTGTTGACCTCCGCCACCTCCTGAAGAACCTCGCGGGGCAGCCCGTAGACGCGGGTTGGCCGCATGATTCGAGCAGTGAGCAGATAACACGCCTCCGGCAGAAACATCGCCGTCAGACCAATAATGTCGCCGCGCTTGAAACAGCGGAATAGCTTTTCGTCTCCGTTCTCCGTATAGCGAACTCCAGCCACCGCTCCCTCGGCAACGACCAGACTGCGCTGCGCTGGACTGCCCTCACAGAAAGCAACCTCGCCTTCACTCAAATCGTAACGGATCGTGCGGTCAACCAGCCTGGACAGCTCCTCTTCGGTCATTGCCGTGAACGGCTTACTGCGTATTAAAAGCCCCCTGACGTCGGCGCGTTCTTCAACGGTTAATCGCTTCTGCTGCATGATACCTCCCGGTCTCTCCGGAAATGTTGAAAATACCTGTAAGAACAGCGGCTAATCCCGCAAAGGCGCCCGCCCAGAAGAGAGCGGAGCACCAAAGCAGTATCCTGTGAAATTCCAGGGGCGCAGCGGCCGCGCCCAGGCGGGCCAGAAGGGCGAGCGCCAGCAGGATAACCATAAAAACAACGAGGGCAGTGGGCGGTGGCGTGCGGCGGTTGCGCTGAAAATGGATCCGCACCATGACGCCGGTTGTCAGCGTCCCCATAGCACCGACCGTTATGATGTGCAGGACCGCCTGAGGGGCGGTCTGCAGAATGATCGCACCTCCCAGGGCCACGAATCCGACAGCCAGCCAGAAGTAGCCCAGAGCCAGCCCCAGAAGGTCGGGGCGCGAAGAGCAGTGCCAGAGCCGCCAGCGCGACAGTCGAATCAGCAGAAGCAAGCCGGCAGCCGAGGCCGCCATCCCGGCGGGCAGTGTAAGCGCGGAAATCGGCAGCAGAAGGGCGGCCAGCACAAGCAGCAGGATGAAACCCGCTTCCACTCCCGGCTGAACCCGTGCTTCGAGCTTCAGCTTCTGTCGATCAAATTCCCCGGCGACAGCCGGAGCAATCACCCGCCCTCCCATGAACGCCATGAGCAGACCAAACAGAACCACCGCTTCCATCAGCATCAGTCGGACCAGGTCCGGGTATCCTGTTAACCACGCCAGACCATAGGCCAGCGGCAGCAGACACAGTGCACCGAGCAGCGGCAGCATGATTCGATTGCGCCATTTCTTGGCCGCCAGGAAGCGTGGTATCACCTGCCAACCCAGGGCCAGGGCAAACGCAGCGGAAAGCACCAACGCCAATACAGAGAAAGGGGCAACCCATTGCGCCAGACGAGCAGCGAGCCACAGGGAGAACAGGGCCAAAAGCAGGTTACGGCTGACAGGGCCCAGGGTATAACCGGCCACTACCGCCAGAGCGAACCCGAAGAACATCTCAAAACCATGACCCGGCCCGATAAAACCCGAAGGCCAGGACAGACTGGTGGTCATTACCAGCACCGAAAGAGGCACCACAACCGCAGCATGGATTGCAGCGGCCGGGAAAAACAGTCGGTAAGCCTGCTGTGGTCGAGCGGCCATACAGCCTCCGGCACATCCTGATGGATCCCCATCTTTTATGCATTTATTATACATCTTAAAGGCGGGTTCCGTACAGGTTCATTGTTGTTACTCCCTGGGGGGTATCGGAAAAGCGGGCACCTGCAGTTAGAATGCGGATGAGTATCCTGAATCCTCGGGGGATCCATGCACGATCAAGCCCAAACAGCTCTGGTGGACCGCTTCGGCCGCAAGGTCACCTATGTGCGACTCTCCGTCACCGACCGTTGTGATTTCCGCTGCGTCTATTGCATGAGTGAAGACATGGAATTTCTCCCCCGCCAGCAGGTGATGACCCTGGAGGAGATTGCCCGTATTGCCCGCATCTTCACTGAACTCGGGGTGGAAAAAATCCGGCTGACCGGCGGCGAACCCCTCGTGAGGCGCGATATTCTCAGCCTTGTGCAGGATATCGGTGCACTGGGTCTGAAGGACTTCGCCATCACCACCAACGGCAGTCAGCTACCCCGGTTCGCGCAGGAATTGAAAGCGGCGGGACTGAAGCGACTCAACATCAGCCTGGATTCGCTCGACCCGGAGAAGTTCCGTCGCATTACCCGAACCGGGAACCTGCAGCAGGTTCTGGACGGCATCGACGCTGCCATCGACGCGGGTTTCAAGGGGATCAAGATCAACAGCGTCATCATGAAAGGACGCAATGAAGAGGAAGTACCGGAGCTGGTGGATTTTGTCCGCCAGAAAGGGCTGGACATCAGCTTCATTGAAGAGATGCCGCTGGGTGACATTTCCGACCACTCTCGGGATGAAACCTTCTGTTCCAGTGACGAGGTGCGTTCAATTATTGAGTCCCACCATGAGCTGATGCCCTGCACTGCCGATACCGGCGGGCCGTCGCGTTATTACCGGATGTCGGATTCCGACAGCAGAATCGGATTCATCTCACCACACACTCACAACTTCTGCGGCAGCTGTAATCGGGTGCGAATGACGGTTGAAGGACGGTTGCTCCTCTGCCTCGGCAACGAGCATTCAAAGGATCTGAGGGGGCTGTTGCGGCGACACCCCACGGACGACGAACCAATCCGCCAGGCCATTATCAGCGCCATGGACCTTAAACCGGAACGTCATCACTTCACTACAGACGGCGACGTGCAGATCGTGCGGTTCATGAATATGACTGGGGGCTGAACTGAGCTTTCGGGACTTAATCAGAGGCTCTTTAATGCCCAGAGTTCAGAGCTGGCGTATCCGCCCAGCCACCTCGGATTCCACGAAACGTACGGTTTCTTCCTCATACCGCTCGCCGTAACGCTTTTTCAGACCCATGTCATACAGGCGAACGTGCTCATCCGGGCTGACATCGACCTGCTCGAGACAGGCCTGGGCACAATGCAGAGGGCAACCATCAATGGCAATGACTGGCTGCCCGGACTGGGCCACCTTGACCAGGGAAGATACGCCACCGCCTACCCCTGCAATGCAGGACATCTGAGCCACACCGGCGTGATCGAGGCGCACCGCCACTTCATTTGCCAGCTGGGCCACATTGGAACAGCCCGAACAGCTGTAGACGATGGGAAGCCCCCCGCGCCTCATATCAAACCACCAGCTGCTCAAGTGCGGCGCGATCCCTGACATGAATCTGACGCCGATCGATGTCAATAATCTCCTGACGCCGCAGATCGGTCAGGATGCGAGACAGCGTCTCGGGCTGCATGGCAAGCTGAGAAGCGGTCAAACCTTTGGGCAGAGGCATTTCCAGGTCAGATTCCCCAACCGGAAGGTGCCTGAGGATATAACGCACTAACCGATCCCGGGCACTCTGGCTGCTCATGATCTCCCGGTCATTGAGGCTTTCCCGGACCACGCCGGACAGATACCCCATCACTTCCATGATGTAATCCGGCCGCTCCTCCATCAAGTCCTTGAAAACCGCACCACTGAAGGAACGGACTTCGGAGTCCTCAACACACTGGGCATAAAAGGGATAGGTGCCGCCGGGTTCGCAGACGTTTGTCTCACCAATCACCTGACCGGGACCGGCGCTGCCGAGAATACGCTCGCTGCCCTGGTCACTGACCCGGAACAGCTTGACGCTGCCCGAGACGACGATAAAAAAGCGTTTCGCGGGTTCACCCTCGCGACAGAGCATCTGCCGGGCATCCAGCTTGAGGAGGCGGCTGCGCTGGCAAAGCGTTGCGATGTCCTCATCACGCAGGTGATTGAAAAAACCGTGACTATGAATCGAGCAATGATCAAGCCTGGGGCAAAACAACGGTTCGGCCAGCTTGATATGCTGCGCATCCACAAGGCGTAAAGCGTCGCAATTGGTCATTGCCTCTCTTCTCCCGGCACCCACGGCACCCTCTTTCTGTCGTCGTTTTCGTCGCTCGCTCACAATGAGTGAGCGCCATAATCAAACCGTGTCCGCATGGGTCCGCCCTGGGACAAAAAAGCGGAAACCACGACTTGATATTTTACTGAACGATATAAAGCAATTCTGCTACCCAAAAGAGGTACTTTTCAAGCATTTTTATGTACTCCGGGTCAGCAACGCGTAATCCAGCGATCGGGAATCCCGTACAGGCGTGGGTATTCGCACCCTGTAACCGCTCCCCGGCGCAACCGAAAGTGACTCGCCATTGCAGGCCTCCATGGCATCCAGGCGGAATGCAAGATTCCCTTCAGGCGTCATCAGCTCCAGCCGATCCCCCACGGAGAAACGGTTTTTCACCTCGATCGTCAGCCAATCTTCACCGGTTTCCAGAAGTTCGCCGACCCACTGGCGTGTTCCAAGCAATGAAGTACCCGCCTCATAGCGCTGATAGTCCGCCGGTGGATGGCGGCGGAAGAAGCCTTCCGTGTAGCCACGATTCGACAGCGCCTCCAGTTCATCCATCAAAGAGCGGTCAAAGGGGCGCCCAGCGAGCGCGTCATCAATGGCACGGCGATAGATCTGGGTGGTTCGGGCGACGTAGTAGGGACTCTTGGTGCGGCCTTCAATCTTCAGGGAATGAATCCCCATCCGATGCAGACGCTCAACGTGCTGGACGGCCCGAAGATCCCTGGAATTCATGATGTAGGTGCCGTGCTCATCCTCATACATCGGAACCGTTTCATCTCCACGACCTGCCTCGCTCACAAGCAGTGCTTTTTCTCCGCCCACTTCCCTGACCGGAATAAGGTCATTGCTGCCATCCTCGGTGGACGGCACAGGCTGATAATTCCAGCGACAGGCATTAGTGCACGCACCCTGATTGGCGTCACGATGGTTCATATAACCAGACAGCAGACAGCGCCCGGAGTAGGCCATGCAGAGCGCCCCGTGAACAAAGACCTCAAGTTCCATGGCCGGGACCTGTTCCCGGATGGTTTCAATCTCTTCCAGGGAAAGCTCCCGCGAGAGAATCACCCTGCGGATGCCCTGACGCCGCCAGAACTCGACCGTGGCCCAGTTCACCGCGTTTGCCTGAACGGAGAGATGGATCGGCATGTCGGGCCATCGCTCACGCACCATCATGATCAGCCCGGGATCGGACATGATCAGGGCGTCCGGGCCCATTTCAATCACCGGTTCGAGGTCCCGGATTACCGAGCGGATCTTGTCATTATGGGGGGCAATATTGGATACAAGATAGAAAGACCGGCCCGCCGCGTGGGCCGTGTCGATGCCCTCGGCCAGAGTACCTGCGTCACGAAAAC
>SLIH01000001.1 GCA_007135745.1 Halomonas sp.
CGCTCAGGGCTTCATCAGCCAGTTGTTTACCCTCGCTTGAGGTATCGCCATCACTGAGATCGGACAGGCAACGGCTGAGGCCAAGATACAGGTCGGGATTTTCGTGCACTGAGTTGTCGCTCAGCTTCACGGTTGAGCGCCAGGCTTCGGCGGCGGTCTCCAGATCCTGGTTTTCCGTGGCAACTTCCGCCAGATTGCGTTGGCGGAGCAGGGCCATGGGCGAGATTTCCAGGGCTTTCTCCAGCATTTCCTGCGCTTTACGCCCCTTACCCTTGCGTCGCCAGGCCTCTGCCAGATAATCATAGGCTTCAATGAAATCCGGCGAAGCCTCGATCAGGTTCTCGAAATGACCAATGGCTTCGTCGAGACCATCCTCAGCCAGCGCCACCTTGCCCAGCCCCAGGCGGGCCCAGGCCAGTTCCCGTTTCTTCAGGGAGTCCTCGAAAACACGACGCGCGTTGGCGTTGTCGCCCTGCTGATAATAGAGATCACCCAGAATGCGGAGGATCTGTGAACGGTAACGAGGCTTGCTGTGCAGCAGATCTTCACCGGCCTGTATGGCTTCCCGCGGTTCTTCCCGGTCCAGTGCTTCGTTGATGGGCAGCAGGGCCTGGCGCTGGGCCAGCAGGGCGTCCATGCGTTTCTGGAGGACTGCCTGGGTTATGGGTTTGATGATGTAGGTGTCCGGATGATACTCCCGAGCACTCATCACGATCTCACGGGACGTTTCGGCCGTAATGATTACAAATAGAGAAGTATGGCGAAGGAGCTTTCTGTATCTCAGCGTTTCGAGCACCTGCTGGCCTGTTTTGCCCGGGCCCAGATTATAATCACACAGGAGAACGTCGAACTGGTCGTAGGTACACTTGGTGACGGTTTCATTGCCATTGGCGGCCATGTCGATTTTCTCGGCGCCAAAGCTGCGCAGCATCTGACGCAGGGATTTCCGGAAGTTCTCGAAGTCGTCGGTAATGAGAAATTTCAGACTCTTGTAGAGGCGTAGACGTTCGGTTTCATCCATCTGGAAAGTTCGCTCAACGACAAAAGGGATTACTGGAAAGCTAGTTCACTATTTAAGTGCTCTCAACACTGGAAACACTGATTAACCGGATTTCACTGTCTGGACAGCGGTGATAAAGTGAGATGCCATCCTTAAGCCTTAGCCCGTGCCTGCGGGGTTGTTATGACGAACAAAGATGAACGCAGACAGTTTCTGGAGGAAATGGCGGATGTCCAGCCGATCCGCAAGCCCAATCGTGCCGAAGTGGCCGCCTCACGGGAACTGACTCCCGGCCACCTGGAACGGCGTCGTGCGGCGGTGCTGGAAGCCACGCCGGATCGCAACCCGCTGACGGCAACTGAAGTACAGTGGCTGGGCCCCAATGACGAGATCAGTTACCGCCGCCCGGGTATCCAGAATGGTGTGTTTCGCAAACTGCGGCTGGGACAGTATGAAATAGAAGCGAGGCTGGATCTTCATCGAATGACCGTTGATGAAGCCCGCCAGGAGGTCTTCAACTTTGTGCGGGAGTGCCTTCGCCTGGGCGTTCGCTCGGCCCTGGTGCTCCATGGCAAGGGTGAGCGAAATCCCGACAATATCGCCACCATTAAGAGTTATGTCGCCAAATGGCTCCCGGAGCTGCCCGATGTCATGGCGGTTCACTCGGCGCAGCGACATCACGGTGGGACCGGGGCGGTTTATGTCATGCTACGCAAGAATCAGCAGGCCCGGGAGCGCAATCGTGAGCGTTATGGTGGCCAGTAGATACCCAATGAGATAAAAAAGCAGGAATATAGAAATATGCCAATCGAGCTACGGGTTAACGGGCGGGAACGAACGGTTGATGCAGAACCGGATACACCACTTCTCTGGGTCCTGAGGGACGAACTGGGCCTCAAGGGCACCAAGTTTGGCTGCGGCATTGGACAGTGCGGTGCCTGCACCGTCCATGTAAGCGGGGAAGCGCTGCGCAGCTGTTCCACGCCGGTGGAAGCAGTTGCTGACCGGGAGATAACCACCATTGAGGGCATGGTTGATGCGAATGGGGCGCTTCATCCGGTACAGCAAGCCTGGATTGAGCATAACGTGCCACAGTGTGGATACTGTCAGTCAGGCCAGATCATGGCGGCTGCGGCGTTGCTGGGTCGCAATCCTTCGCCGGATGATGAAACCATAACCGCCGTAATGTCCGGCAATCTCTGTCGCTGTGGTACCTATCCGCGTATTCATGCGGCCATCCGCTCCCTGCGAGAAAGCGGTGAAGCTGCCGGGGAGCAATCATCATGAAACTCTCCCGACGAGAATTCATAAAAGCCGGTGGAACAGGATCCGGAGCTCTGGTTATCGGCCTGACACTGCCTGGCTGCAGCCGTTCAGGTGGTCCGCGGATAACGGAGGATGGCAGCTGGACACCCAATGCCTGGCTGGTGCTGGATGGCTCCGGGGATGTCACCTTCACTCTGGATCGGGTGGAGATGGGGCAGGGCACCTACACCGGCCTGACCACCCTGGTTGCCGAAGAGCTTGACGTACACCCTGAGTCCGTGCGGATTATTTTTGCTCCTGTGGGCGATGCCTACGCCAATCCCGAATACATACTGCAGGTGACCGGGGGCAGCACCAGCCTTGCCACCAGCTGGGAAAGGCTGCGGAAAGCCGGTGCCGGAGCCCGTGCGTTACTGGTCAAAGCCGCCGCCGAGGTGTGGCAGGTTGAGCCTGGCGATATCCGGACCGACGAAGGGGCGCTGTATCACCCTGATGGCACGCAGACCATGGCGTATTCCGACGTGGTCGAGTTGGCGGCGCGGCAGCGTATGCCGGACGAGATCCCCCTCAAACTTCCGGAAAATTTCCGTTACATCGGCCGCCACGACAAACGTTTGGATGCGTACGCCAAGGTCACGGGTCGAGCGGTCTATGGTCTCGACGTGGAGCGTCCGGACATGGTGTATGCGGTGGTTTCCCGCCCTCCGCGAGTGGGCGCAAAAGTGGACGCCGTGGATGACAGCGCAGCCCTTGCCCAGAAGGGCGTTGTGGACGTCTTTACTATTGAGCGGGGCGTGGCAGTGGTTGCCGACAGCTACTGGCATGCGCGCAAGGCACAGGAAAAGCTGCGTATTGAGTGGGATGAGCGCGATGCCTTCAGGGGCGACCATGAGTCCATATTCCAGGATTACCGCAAGGCCGCTGATGACAGTCGCGGCGATACCGAGCGAAGCAACGGCAATGCCCGTAGTGTGCTCCGCCGAGCCGACAGAGTATTCACCGCTGAATATGAGGCGCCCTTTCTGGCTCATGCCACCATGGAGCCCCAGAACTGCACGGCGGAAGTGACAGCCCGGGGGCTGGAAATCTGGGCTCCGACCCAGGCGCCGGATATCGCCCGCATTGCCGCCGCCCGGGTGACGGCCTTTTCTCCCGGCGATATTGAAGTACACACCACCTTTCTGGGGGGTGGCTTCGGTCGCCGGTTGACGCAGGAGTACGTGGAGGAAGCGGCAGCCATAGCGGAGAAACTCGATCGCCCGGTGAAACTGATCTGGTCCAGGGAAGAGGACATCCGGCACGACATGTACCGTCCGGGCATGCTGCACCGCTTCCAGGCCAGCCTCAATGGCGAGGGCATCGAGGCCTGGGATCATCAGATCACCGGTCCACTGATCTTTGACTACTTCGCGCGTAACGCGGCCGCCACCCAGTACCCCTGGGTGCCCCGATTCCTGTACGACACCATGGCACGCGTGGGGCGGCTGACGGAAGGCACTTTTCTCACCCCTAAGGACCACTCGGCCATCGAGGGGGCAGTGGAGGTCCCTTACGGCGCGCCGAACATTCTGGTGCGTCATACCCAGGCGGACGCCGGTGTACCGATCAGCTACTGGCGTGCGGTCGGACACTCCCATAATGGCTTTGCAGTCGAAACCTTTATGGATGAGTTGGCCCATGAAGCCGGGGTCGATCCGGTTGAGTTCCGTTTGCGTCATCTCACGGACAAACCCCGCCATCGCGCGGTTCTCGAGAAGGTTGCCGAGGCTGCTGACTGGAAGGGTTCGATGAATGAGGATCATGCACGGGGCGTGGCCGTGCACTGGAGCTTTGGCAGTTACGTTGCCCAGATTGTTGAGGCCAGCATCGAGAACCAACGGATTCTGGTGCACCGGGTGAGCTGTGCCATCGATTGTGGCCAGATCGTCAACCCGGACATTGTGCGGATGCAGATGGAGAGCGGTATCAATTTCGGCCTTTCCGCGGCACTGCACGGACGCATCGACTGGGACGAGGGGCGCGTTCGTCAGAGCAATTTCCACGACTACCGGCTCCTTCAGCAGGATGAGAGCCCTGCCATGGACATTGTTCTTGTCGACAGCGAAGAAGACCCAAGCGGCGTCGGCGAGCCCGGTCTGCCGCCCGTTATTCCCGCGCTCGGCAATGCGCTCTTTGCCCTGACCGGGAAACGGCAGCGCAGTACGCCCTTTGTTGCTGACCCGGGAGAGACGTCGTAATCCATGACAGAACATCCGCAGGTGCCTTCCGATCCAGCCACTCGGGTTATCCGGGACCTTTGCCGCTGGCTGGGTGAGGATCAGCCCGTCTGGTTGTGCACCGTGCTTCAGACCTGGGGTTCCTCTCCCCGGCCCCCCGGCTCGCTGCTGGCGGTCAATGCGCGGGGGGAATGGTCTGGCTCTGTTTCCGGCGGTTGCCTGGAAGAAGATCTGATTCGCCGTGTGGTGGAGATTGAACAGCCCAACGCGCTGCCTCAGATCATTGATGACGGTATTGGGGAAGAAGACCAGCAGCGCTACCGCCTTCCCTGCGGGGGGCGCATGAGCCTGTTGATCGAGCCCCTGTCGCCGGCAAACGACCTGGGGCATTTTTCCGCCTTGCTGGGTGCACTGGAGGAGCGCAGACCCATTACGCGCCGTGTGGACTCCGAGAGCGGCGAACGAACCTTTCTGGGGTCGTTGGTTCCGGGGCTGATTGAGGCCTCCGAGGGGAGCGTACGGCATACCCTCGGCCCCCAGTGCCGCATGCTGTTGATCGGTGCGGGCGAGGTGTCCCGCTATGTGGCTCGCATAGCCCGGATGAACGATTTTGCCGTCTCGCTCTGTGAGCCCCGGGAAGCCTTTCTGAAGGGATGGGATGAACCGGATGTTCCGCTACACCAGTGCCTGCCCGATGATCTCATTGAAAGCCGTTTCAACGACCGTTACTGCGCAATCCTGGCATTGGGGCACGATCCGAGGATTGACGACATGGGGCTTATTGCCGCGTTGCGCACGCCTGCTTTCTATGTCGGGGCCATGGGGTCCCAGCGCACCGCAGCCACCCGTCGCAGTCGTCTCCATGAACTCGGCGTCTCCGAAGACCGGCTGGGGCGACTCCATGCTCCGATCGGGTTTCATATTGGCAGCAAATCACCACCGGAAATCGCGGTGGCGATCCTGGCACAAGTGCTTGCGGAGCGTTATCGTTTACTCAGGCGTTCGCCACGATCCTGATTCCGGCATGAGGGGGAACCCATGATTCGAGTGATCATTACCGACATCGAGGGAACCACCACCAGCAAGACCTTTGAGCGGGAGGTGTTGCTGCCTTACGCGGCGCGTCACATGGCATCCTTTGTCCGCGAAAACAGTGACCAACCGGAGGTCCGGGATCAGCTGGAGCGGCTTGCGGCGGAAGTCGACTCCGCACCCTCGCAACTGGAAAATCTGATCAATCATCTGGACAAGCGAATTCAGGAAGAAAGCGATGATCCCGCGTTGCGTGCCCTGCAGGGCCTGATCTGGGAAAAAGGCTATCAGGCCGGGGATTTCAAGGGTTCCCTGTACCCCGACGCAGCCGATTACCTGCTGCGCTGGCATGATCGGGGGCTGCGCAACTTTACCTTCTCAAGCTGGTCCGTCAAGGGGCAGCGGGAGCTTCTGCAGTACAGTGAACAGGGCGATCTCACACCCGTCATCAGTGACTTTTTTGACACAAGAATTGGCGGCAAGCGCAGCGCTGACTCCTACACCTGGATCCGGGATCAGATCGGGATGGAGCTTGATGTTAACTGGGTCCTCTACCTATCCAACGAAGAAGAAGAGCTGGCCGCAGCGGAGCGTGCGGGCATGCGCACCTGCTGGATCGTAAGGCATGGTCCTCTGCCGCGTACCGAACGGCCCGTGGCGCGAACCTTCGAGGACGTGGATGCTCTGGTTCAGGCTCGCTGACAGGCATTGGCTTGCGTCGGCCCTGGTATTTGGCCTTCTGTGGCTGCCCGGATGTGGCTTTTTCGCAGACCGTGAAACCCGTATGGACCACTACGTTCAGGCGCTGGCCGAAGCGCTTGAACGGCAGTCGGAACTCTCGGACATACCCACTGTGGAACCTCTGCCACGGCGTCGCGAGCGGGTCCTGGATGTGCCCAGCCTGAATCTTGGCCTGGTGGATTTTCTCTCGCTCTACGGCTGTGATCTGCAGGTTGTGGTGGGTGAGCGAACCAGTGTGCTGGGGCGTGTCATGGGTGCCGGCAAACGCCTGGAGTACGAAATCCGGTTTCTGGCTGCCGCCCGGGACTGCCTCCCCGAAATAGAGAACGAACGCCGGGCCGAGCAGGTGGCTGATGTGGCCTGGACCAAGGAAGAGCATCTCCCTTCAACCATCTGGAATGGTTTATGGGGCACGGAGGAGATGGAAACCCTGTTCAGTCGCTCCCAGGGCACCCTTCCGGAACAATCCCGTGATGAGGCGTTCGCCGAGCTTGCGGACAGCCTCAGGGAATTGCTCCGGTTTCTTGAAGAACTGGGGCCCGGGCAGAAACCGGATAACCTGGATGTGCTCTCGGCCAATTACCAGCTGTGGCGCTCGGAGGCCTTGCTGGGGAAACTGCTGCGCAGCGCCGAAGCCCTCCAGACGCGGCTCAACGACGCCGCCCATCTGCTCGAGGAAAGCAGCCTTGATGCGTCCATCTGTGACGGATTGGGTGCTCCCCCCCAGGCCCTATACCGTGAACTCTACCGGGATGAGGCTGGGCCCAGAGTTGCCCGTGTACAGACCCATCGTGGCCAGGTCCTCCCGTTGCTTGCCCGTTTATTGGAGAAACCCGGCGTCGTCATTCCCGAGGCCATGTATCCCTTTGTGGCCCGTAATCTGGAGGTCTCGGGAGAGACCAGTGTCTGGGCAGATCTGGATGCGGCCGTAAGACGCCATGATCGAGCCTGGATGCAACTGATATCCGTGTGTAAGTCTGATAAACCATGATTGTCAGGCATTAAATTGCAGGGATGTGAGCCGGTCGCTTTCGCCTCTGCCCAGTGGCTGGTAAAAGACAGATCTGGAATTCCGTGACCCGGACAGCACAAAGGACCTGCCGATGAAAACGCGTGACTGCACTCTGGCTCTGGCGGTGACCACAGTGGCACTGACTGGCTGCTTTGAAACCCAGCGCGATGAAACCTTTGAGGATACCGTCACCCTTGATGATGTGGAGGTGCGCATACTGCACGCCGTCGAGGATGCCCCCACGGTCAATGTACTGGTGGATGATGAGCGCAAAGTGTCCGATCTGGGTTTCCTGCAGGCGCCCACTGAATCCATTGAGGCAGGCACCCGCAGGCTATCCCTCGAGGGACTGATCGGGCTGGATTCTGTGGAACTTCTGCTGGAAAGCGTGGAACTCGAGTTTGAGGAAGGGCGCCGCTATGACATTCTCATTGGCGGGCGACTGGATGAGGACAGCGTTGAGGTGGTCGTGCTGGGCCTGGATGATGAGCCTTTCCCCCCCGAGGATGACGACGAAGACGCGGA
>SLIH01000421.1 GCA_007135745.1 Halomonas sp.
CTACCGTGAAACCGGAAGCTACGAAACAGCGTCCGATCCGAGAGGGGTTGGTGAAGCCAGGACCCGTTAACCGGACTCTGTGACTCGCAAATTGGCTGGCTTCTGTTATGTTCATAAGTAGAAGCACTGTACGAGGCAGCCATGGCTCAACCCAACCCCATTGACGAAGACGCCACCACTGAGCCCCCAAAGGGCAAGAACCCCTTTCTCACCGGGCCACAATGGGCTCTTTTTGCGGGCATGCTGCTGGTGGTTGTGACGCTTTCCGTTGCCTTGACGGTGACGCTGCTCTCCCCAGGCGCTGAAAGAGACAGTACAACCCGGGATCACCTCACAGCGCAGGTTGCGGCGCTCGAGGATCGGATGGTTTTCTATGAGCGTGAACTCAATTCACTGTCGACCAAACTGGAGGAAATGGAACAAGCCCAACAGCTCAGCGAGCGGGCGAGCATACCTCCGGCTTTGATCGAACGACTCGTGAACCAGGAAGAAAGCCTGCAGCGCTTTATCGATGCCATGAAACAGGGGATGCAGGAACTCTCCCATATGGTGCCGGGTTCCCGGGAGTGGCTGGATATGTACCATGAAAAACTCGATGTGGTGGTCGAGGAAAGCAGCGAGCGAGCGGAAGAGCTGCACGAATGGGCCCCGGGCGAGTAACCCCCTGCGATCAAAGCAGGGGCGGGATCAGGACCTCTTCGCCATTGATCATAAGCTCCCTGCCCTGCAGGAGCAGGTCAAGCCGGTACTCTCCATTGGATTCTTCCAGCAGACCGTGCCGGCGCAGCCGCGCCAGTCCAGCCTGGGCACTCTGCGGAAGGACCCACAGCATATCCCGATCGACAATCAGGTGCGCCTCACCCGTCACATGTTCGAGCAGACTCCGTTGCACCGCTCGCTCGGCTTCCGGCAATTGGGGATAGGCCAGATGAAGCGCCCCTTCCAGCCGTCCTTCGGGGAGACGGAACAGCAGTTCGTGCAGGTCCAGCTCACCACCATGAGCTGCAAGCTTCTGAAGACGCTCGGAAAGCAATCGATACAGTTCCATCTCCCGTTCAGCATCCCCCGAGCCTCGCCGCAGAGTCTGCAACTCGATCAATGAACTCAGGGCACCGTCCAGACTGGGCGCATGAAAACCACGGACACCGGCAATGAATGCCTGGCGACCGACGACATCTTCCCCAAGTGAAAGGTTCGCCAGCGAGGCTTCCCAATCCAGGTCCAGGTAGTCTCCGCTCACCCCTGCCTCATTGTTGAGAGCCAAGTTCTCGAAAACGATAGGTGCATCGAGAATCGGATCAATCACAAACTGCTCAAGCTGAAGATCCCCCCGCCCCGTCCACAGGGTTTCACCCCAGGGCCTGAGCCGCTGCGTCAGGTGAAGACCTTCCAGGGTCATGCGACTGTGCCCCACATCCATGGTGGCGCCAGGCCAGTCCAACTGAAACCTCAAACGCGCTCCACGGCGTACGCGCAGCCGACTGGAAAAATCGGAAAACTCACCGGTGGAGCCCGCCAGCATCGGCACCGGGACATCGGACGACCACGAAAATGCCGGCACGCGGACTCGGGCGCGCACCGTGCCATGGGCATGAGCTTCCAGACGCAGTTCCGGCAGCCGATCGGGAAACAGTGCGCGCCAGGCCTCGGCCTGCTCGGGATCAGGTCGTGTCCATGAACGTACGCCGGTGAGGCCATGCTCGAGCTCGGTGTTGAGCCTGAGTATCAGCGGGTCTTCACCGTCATCGCCGCCCAGCGTTAATTCCGTAACAGCCCAACCGCTGAGATAGTTGCGCTCATACTCGTGCAGCTCGGCCCGCACGCGATCACTGGAGGCATTCAGCCGCTCCACCGCCTGAACAAATTCGTGTTCCGCAAGGCGCCCGAACAGCCAAGGCGCCCCGGCCGCCACCACGACCAGGAGAATGAGCGCTACCAGAGGCAGGTGTCGCATGGTGTTTCCTTCAGCTTTTGGCTCCCAGACGCTGCATCAGCGCCATCTGCGAGGCAACCCGAGGCTCCCCCTCGGCAGGCACCCGTTGGGCATAGTCACCGTTACTCTGCAGTTCCCAGCTTTGGGCATTGTCCTTGAGACAGACTTCCAGGTCGCGACGCAGACGCCGGGCCAGTCGTCGGTCCTGGATCGGAAAGGCGATCTCCACTCG
This sequence comes from Halomonas sp., assembly GCA_007135745.1. Taxonomy (GTDB): domain Bacteria; phylum Pseudomonadota; class Gammaproteobacteria; order Pseudomonadales; family Oleiphilaceae; genus Halospina. The sequence continues at coordinate 2,166 of SLIH01000421.1, forward strand.
ATTAACCAGGTTACGTTCCATCCAGTCGGCACTGGAACAATAGACTTCTGCCTCGCCACCATTGGCAAACCAGAAGACGCGACTGTGCTCAAGAAAGCGCCCAATGATGGAGACCACACGGATATTATCTGACAGCCCGGGAACGCCCGGGCGAAGACAACAGATACCGCGCACAATCAGCTCAATACGAACCCCCGCCTGGGAGGCCTCATAAAGGGCACGGATCACCTGAGGCTCCGTCAGCGCATTGAATTTGCTGATAATACGCGCCGGCTTGCCCTGCCGGGCATTGTCCGCCTCCCGGGCAATCAACTCAAGCAGCCGCTGGTGCAACGTAAACGGTGCATGAAGCAGTTTCTGGATCTCCAGCGCCTTGCCCATGCCGGTCAGCTGCTGGAAGATCTTGTTGACGTCATCACCCATGGCATCGTCACAGGTCATGAAGCTGTAGTCCGTATAAAGCCGCGCATTCCCGGCGTGGTAGTTACCCGTGCCAAGGTGAACATAACGCTTCAGTCGCCCGGCCTCGCGCCGCACAATCATGATCATCTTGGCGTGGGTCTTGTATCCAACCACCCCATAGACGACGATCACGCCAGCCTCCTGGAGGCGGCTCGCCAGCTCCAGATTCTCCGCCTCATCAAAACGCGCCCGCAGCTCAATGACCACGGTCACCTCCTTGCCCCGACGCGCGGCGTCCGCCAACGCCTCGACCATTTCGGAATCGGCACCGGTGCGATAAAGAGTCTGGCGGATCGCAAGCACACAGGGATCGCGTGCGGCCTGTCGCAGAAGATCCACAACCGGGGTAAAGCTCTCATAGGGGTGGAGCATCAACACATCCTGCTGACGAATGGCGTCAAAGATGCTGTCGCGCCCCCGTACGGCCTTCGGCACCGCCGGAGAGAGCGGCGGGTACTCGAGGTCGGGGCGATCCACCAGATTACTCAGGGCCATGAGGCGAGCCAGATTCACCGGTCCATTGGCCCAGTAAAGCTCCCGTTCCGTCAGACCGAACTGGCGCAACAGAAACTCCACCAGCGGCATCGGGCAGTTATCCGCGACCTCCAGCCGCACGGCATCACCAAAACGACGACTCAGCAGCTCCCCGCGCAGGGCCGAGGCCAGGTCCTCCAGGTCGTCTTCCAGCTCCAGATCGGCATTACGGGTGAGGCGGAACTGATAGCATCCCTTGATTTCCATGCCCGGGAAGAGCTCTTCCGCATGCGCGTGAATCATTGAGGACAGGAACACCAGGTTATCACCACTGTCACAGACTTCGTCCGGCAGGCGAACCAGCCGTGGCAGGGAGCGGGGCGCGGGGACGATGGCCATGCCGGTCTCGCGGCCGAAAGCGTCTTTCCCTTCCAGTTCCACGATGAAATTCAGGCTCTTGTTAACCAGCCTTGGCAGTGGGTGGGATGGATCCAGACCGATGGGATTAACCACCGGCATAATTTCCTCGCGGAAATAGCGGGCGACCCAGGCCGCCTGACGCGATGTCCATTCCCGGCGACGCAGGAAATGGATGTTCTCATCGCGCAACGCGGGAATCAGAACACCGTTGAGTATCCGGTACTGTTCCTCCACGTACCGGTGGGCCACTTCACTGATTTCATTGAGTACCTGCTGGGGGCCCTTGCCATCTGGCCCGGGCACTTCGCGCCCGTATTTGAGCTGTTGGCGCAGGCCCGCGACCCGGATTTCGAAGAACTCATCCATGTTGCTGCTGAAGATACAGCAGAAAAGCATACGATTGAGCAGGGGATGGCTTTCATCACGTGCCTGCATGAGCACCCGATAGTTGAACTGGAGGTGGCTCAGCTCACGGTTGAAATAGTTTTCACTCGCCTTGAGGTCCTGCTGGGGCACCACTTCCAGCCCCGCGTCACCCCCCTTGGGTGTTCCTGTCATCTCCGCTCCTCTCGCGCACTGTGACGTTTTCAGTGCCCCTGCAACAGTTTGGCCGCCCGGCGGGCGTAATAGGTCAGGATGCCATTGGCACCCGCGCGCTTGAGCCCCAGCAGGCTTTCCATCATGACCGCGTCACCGTCCAGCCACCCCTTCTCCGCAGCCGCCATGTGCATGGCGTACTCACCGCTGACCTGATAGGCAAAAGTGGGCACCTGCAGCTCGTTGCGCACACGATGCACAATATCAAGATAGGGCATCCCCGGTTTGACCATCACCATGTCCGCCCCCTCGTCGAGATCCATGCGCACCTCGTGCAGTGCCTCGTCACTGTTACCGGGATCCATCTGATAGGTCCGCTTGTCCGCCTTGCCAAGATTGGCCGCCGAGCCTACGGCATCCCTGAATGGACCATAGTAGCTGGAGGCGTATTTTGCCGAATAGGCCATGATACGGGTGTTCACAAAACCTTCATCTTCCAGGGCATGACGAATGGCGCCGATGCGTCCGTCCATCATGTCCGAGGGTGCCACGACGTCCGCTCCGGCCCGCGCGTGGGAAATCGCCTGACGCACCAGACAGGTCACCGTTTCATCGTTCAGCACATAGCCCTGGTCATCCACGATGCCGTCCTGGCCATGACTGGTGAACGGATCCAGAGCCACATCGGTCATAACGCCCATTTCCGGAACGGCCGCCTTGAGGGCACGAACCGCCTGCTGGGCCAATCCCTCCAGATTCCAGGCTTCCGCCGCGTCCAGGCTTTTCTTCTCGGCAGGCGTGACCGGGAACAGCGCCATGGCGGGAATGCCCTGCTCAAAGGCATCCCGGGCCTCGTTCACCAAAAGGTCAATACTCAGACGCTCCACCCCGGGCATCGAGGCGACCGCTTCACGCTGTCCTTCACCGGGGAGTACGAACACGGGCCAGATCAGATCATCGACACTCAAATGATTTTCCCGTGTCAGTCGGCGGGAGAATGCATCCCGACGATTGCGGCGAAGTCGCGTGGCTGGAAAACTGCGTTCACCTTTGGTCACTGCTACCCTCCGATTACTTTCACTGTGTCTGTGCGCTGTCCCCGGTGCGATTCATCTGCTCAAGCGCCCGCACGCGGGTCTGTTCATGCTCCTCAAAATGACGCTCCAGAAGCCGCTGACGCTCCTCGGCCAGGTCTGGCTCGGACAGTCCCGCCGCCTCCAGTTGAGCGACTTCCTCGCGGTACTCCGCCAATCGACGATCCCATTGCGCACGCTCCCGGTCCACTTCCTGCAGACGTTCCGCCGCTTCTTCACCAAACTGCTGAGCCCGGAGCGCATCAATCATTTCCCGGGGGGCACCCGAACGCTCCAACTCACTGACCTGCTCCCTGTATTCGCGAAATGAACGGGCAGCCTGGCGCGAAGCCCGCATGTGTTCGGGCAACATGGACTCAGCTTCGGTCAACCGAGCCTGTCGCTCCTCGTCTTCCAGGCCTTCATCCGCCAGGATTCGGGCCCGGGCAAGCGCATAATCGGCCAATGCCTCGTCCTCGGAATAGAAGGTTTCCGCCACGGCATCGCCCAGCGTGCTGCGACGCAATGCCCGGATACGCTCCAGCCGCTCGGCGAGTTCGCCCGGAGAGAGACTCTGCGTTGGTCCTGACGCCTCTTCCAACTCAGTCAGTGCCAGACGGAACCCCAGATAATCCTCCAGTACAGCCATGGCTTCCCTGCGCGCATCGGGTGGAAGGCTGGCCAATGACTGTCGGATATGAGCGACCAGTTCTTCCAGAGGCGCTTCCCCCAGCGCTGTCAGGTAATAATCGAACAGCAGTCGAAGCTCCGGCGTCACCTCCCAGTGCCCATCCGGGTCGGGCCCCCAGCCACCCGGTGGCTGGGTCCCCTGAAGGGAATCCGGAAGTGCCAGTGAGTCCGCGTCGTCCACTGCCGACTCCTGCAGCGCCTCCCGAACCAGAGGCTGTCCAGCCGCCTGATCAGTCAAATCCCCTGAGTCTGCCCAAGCGTCCGGCTCACCGGATCTGTCCAGGCTCCAGAAGTACCCTGCCCCCACCACAACCGCCAGCAGAAGCGCACTGGCCCATTTCAAACCCGCTCCAGCCGTGCCACCTTGTGCCATCAACACCCCACCAGAATATCGCTTTTATTATCAATAGAACTCTTGTCTGCCTTTATTATGACAGATTCACGGATCCTGCGGGTCATTCAGGCGCTATGTACGCTCATGATGTACCCATGGTGTAACATTTTGTTGAATGAAAGGCGGAATGCCACACAGCAGCTAAACTTAAAAATGCGTTCGTCATCGTCGGGCGCATCTATCCCTTGAACCACTGACGTTCGGCCGGGCATTTGCCCGGCCTTTTTCCCGCCTTCCCCACTTGACCCAAAAAGTGAATAGTGATTCACTTCTACTAACAACCACTCTAACGGGTGAACAGAAACCATGGCTTACCGCGAAACGCCGCGCATGCGGGCGCGCAAAGCGGCAACAAGACAGCGCATTGTGGATGCAACGCTTCAACTCGTAGCTGAAGGAGGCTTCGGCAACGCCTCGGTTGCACGAGTAGCGGAGCGGGCGGAAGTCGCCATTGGCTCGGTGTATCGTCACTTTGAATCAAAGAGTGAGCTTTTCGCTGAAGTGTTCCGCAATGCCACAGAAATTGAGGTCAACAAGGTGGCGGAAACACTCAACGGCGAGGGCCCGGCCAGCGAACGCCTGACCGCCGCACTGCGGGTGTTTGCACAGCGCGCCATCCGGGGCCCCACTATGGCCTGGGCACTGATCGCTGAGCCGGTTGACCCACAGGTGGACGAAGAGCGACTTCGCTACCGTCAGGCCTATGCGGAACTTTTCGAAAAGAACCTGACACGTGGAATCAAAACCGGTGTTTTCGCCCCCCAGAATACTCGGCTCAGCAGTGCAGCCATTGTCGGCGCCATAGCGGAATCACTGGTTGGGCCTCTTTCACCGGCGGCTGAAGGGCTGGATGGCGATGCAGCCCAACAACTGACAGAGGACATTGCGCACTTCTGTCTGCGCGCTGTCCGCCCCATAGAAGGAGAAGGATCATGAACGTCCCCTTTGAAAGCCAGCAGGACCAGACGTTCCTGTCGGAAACCCACGAGGTCATCAACCAGCCACCGGCACTGGAAAACTACAACCTGTTCCATCAGGATCGCGCCCTGCAGGATGCCATTCGCCGTGAAGGTGCGGAATGGGCCTGGCACGAACTGGAAGTCTATGGTTCTCTGACCGGCCGCTCCGATGTGATTGATCTGGGCTTCCAGGCCAATGCCAACAAACCGGAACTGCGAACCCATGACCGCTTCGGTAATCGCATCGATGAGGTGCGTTACCATCCGGCCTATCACGACCTCATGCGCATGGCCTTCGAGGCGGGCCTGCACAGCTCACCCTGGACGGATCCCAAGCCCGGCGCCCATGTCGCACGCGCGGCCAAGTACTACATGCATACCCAGGTGGAAGCGGCTCACTGCTGTCCGGTAACGATGACCTTTGCAGCGGTACCTACCCTACGCCATCAACCCAACCTTACGGACAAACTGCTGCGCAAGGTACTGACCCGCCA
>SLIH01000166.1 GCA_007135745.1 Halomonas sp.
ACCGTGACTTTGTCGCTGTTGCTGCTGCACTGATTTTTCTCTGGGGCCTGGGTGCCGCTGCGGGCCCCCTTTTGGGTGGCTGGATCCTCGCTCGGACACCCCCTGGTGGACTCTTTATCTACATGGGGGTAATCAGTGCTCTGGTTATGCTGGCCGCCATTCCTTTCCGGCATCAGGTATTCCGGATTCGCAATCCGTTCCGGATGGTAACCCGCCATACGTCCGTGCTGGCGGGTCTTGACCCACGGTCTGAGGACCGGGAAGTGGATGAGGGGACACCTGAGTGGTACCGGTAAGCCTGCGACAGGCGGGCTTTAATTGTTGCAACCCTTTAATGAATAAGGAAAAAATATTCCGCCTTCGTAGGGCATTATCTTGCCACGTCGTTTGCTGGGGTAAAGCAGTAGCCCGCTGATCAGTATCTTGTGTGAATATGGCCCACATTGTGCGTTACCACTGCAGTGCAGGGTAAGTCCCTGTGTTAATTAACTTTCTGCAATAAGGAGAGGCATTATGATGGGCGCAATTGGAGGTAGTCCTCAGCCTATGCCGGATCGCCAGCAGCAAGCGCCGGGGATGCCGGGAGCGCAGGGCCAGGGCGGTTTTCCCCCGCCCGGGGGCGGCCAGCAACTGGGCCAGCCCGTTGTCAATCAGCCACCGGTTCCAGAGGGCCTGCAGGCCACGATGGATCGCACGGAATCGGCTATAGAGAAAGTGGCTGAGATGGAGGCCAAAGGCCAGGCAGGCGATGGGCTTGTTGCTGACCGCGACCCGACGGGGCGTCTGGGCGGTAACATTGATATGCTCGCCTGACGCCCATGGCCCAGGTGCCGTGTCATCGTGGCTTGTGGTGGCACGGCACTTTCCATCGTTCGACACAAAAGAGGTCAGCTGGCCTCGGGTTCGCTCCGATCGGCTCCGTCGTGAGCCAGTCGCTGTTGGGCCTCGGCGTAGGTCAGCGAATCAATACCTGATTTCTGCATGGAAGCACGCAGCGAGTGTGCCAGGGCGAACGCATAGACTCGCTGGTAGAAAGGCATCTTCTGCTGATAGCGCGGCAGTGCCTCCTCAACGGTTTCTGCTTCCTCCATGGCCCGGTCAAAGGCGTCCCAGCGCTCTTCAAGAAAAGCCATCAGTTGGGGGTCCGAGGAGGCTTCTTCGCACATCTGCAGGGTCCAGGTCATATCCGCATGCAGCTGGCATTCCCCAATGAATCGCCCATAGACGTCGTCGTGCCATTCGTCTGGGCCAATGGGGGAGAGCCAGAAACGACCTTCCTTCTGATAAAGCCAGTACGTGCTGCCGGGAACCGGTTTGAACTTGAACTCACTCTCAAGCACGAACAGCGATGTGAACAGTTCCAGCGAGATCTGCTGGATCTGTTTGGGTTGGGCCATGACGGCCGGCGCCCGACTTTCCTCGAGGATGGCCAGTACCGGGACCAGCCCTTTGCCTTGCGGATTTGGGTTCTTTGGCATAGACCGTTACTGCTTCAAGTGGGTGGAGAAAGATAACACAGAGCCCTGCCTCCTTAAATCGCAGGGCTTCCAGGTTTACGAAACGCAGAGGCGAGGGGATCAGAAGGCGATGCGAAAGCCGGCGGTCGCTTCCTCATACTGGTTGGTGCTGAGCCCTGTGTCATTGGTGCGTCCCGCTCGCCAGTTGATGCCAATGTCGACATAGCGGTGGACGAGAATGCGAAGGTCCGCATGCCACTCGTACTCCAGCAGAGCGTCCGCGTCCCAGTCGGTGCTGAGGTGTTCCGGCATAAGGTCCACGCCTGCGGACAGCCGCACCCGATTGGCGATAACATAGGCCAGATCGAGTGTTGCGCCCAATCCATACCGGTCCAGGAGCAAATCGGATTTGTTGCGATAGAGAAAGGCGCCAAACCCGAAACCCTCCCCGGTATTGCGATCATGGCCCTCGGCATAGATACCAAGGCGGGTGGAGCGATACCGGTTTTCCAGCGAAGAAGGTAGATCGTTTGAGCCCGAGCGAATGCCTCCCCGGTCGACGGTTTCAAAATGCCCCAGATAAAGGTAGCCCATTCCGGTTTCCAGTCGCCCGCCGAAACCGGCCCTCACGTGCCGGGCTTCATCATCATTGCCATACAGCTCCAGAACCAGCCCGCCTTCTTCGGTAACATCGACGTCGTTTCCGGTATCGCGTGCCTGGCGCTGTGCGGTTGCCTGCTGTTGCTCAGGCGCTTCCTGGGGCTGCTGCCGCTGTTGCTGCTGAGAGGGAGATGTCATCTCCTGTGCCAATACGGGCAGAGGAGAGGCCAGCAGCGTCACGATAAGAGTGAAAGGGATTTCAGGGCGCATAAATCATCAATCCTGAGGCGAGGTTTCATGAGCGCCTGATGATGATCGCGATTGTGGTTTTTGGCAAGAGAAACAATGGAGGGGAGGCCCAACGGCCTCCCTGTCAGGGTTAATATTTCAGGTCACGTGGAAGCGCCCATCAGACTCAACGAAGGGATTATTGTAGGAAGAGTCCTCACCCTGCAGCTCGGCTTCAGGATGGTTTTCGGCCATCAGACGCTTCATGGTCTCTTCATCCTCGCGGTAAACATCCACCATGACCAGGTGACGACCCTTTTCGACCGCATCGTGGAACTTCCTTATCCGGTAGTTTTCCGCAGTGATACCACCAAATCCGGCCAGGAAGGCCCCCATGCCTGTTGCGAATAGAAATAGCGCCACCCAGGCTGCTGTGGGCAGCTGTAGAACGCCTACGAACAGGTTGGTGATAATGAAAGCACCCGCAAAGAGGGCACCAGCGATTGCTCCACGCTCAGTGAAGCGCGCCAAATCGGTACGATCCAGAATTGACGCGGAATGCACATGACGTGTGTAAAGGCCCGCTTCATTCTTGCTCAGCACATGGAATCGCCAGTCGCTGACACCATGCTCGTGAAGGTCTTCGGAAATCTCTTCCAGGCTATCCAGCTCGTCGACAAGATAGAAAAGGCGTTTCATGGGCACAACCTCCGCTCTTTTTTGTTGTGATCAGAGTGAGACGTGACTTCGTCACTTATGGCCCTGCAGCGATTGAACAGCCAGACGCTGTAGCGCCTCTGGTTAAAAAATGCACACCATTATCTTGAGTATGGATTGTGATCCTGAATTGATCAAATATTAGAAATGAAACTATATGCAGAAAGCAGGAGAGTCAGGTGTCCGTTGACAGCGAACACCTCCGGATTCGGGGCACTGGCGTGGCCCCACTTGATCAGGGCCAGGGTCAGGGCTTGCTCATGTCCTGTATTACGGAAAAGGCGCCACGCAGGTCACCCACTTCGTAGCCCACGGCATCGTCGTGCGGGTACTCGCTGCGAAGTTGCTCCTTGATGGCGTCAGGTTGCTTCTCCGGTGCGCCATGGCAACTGAGGCATTGTTCCTGCACGCCTATGCCGCGCATGTACCGAAAATAGCGACGGTTGCCGGCATCCTGCACTTCGGCCCGCTCCAGTTCCGCAATGGGAGTGCCCTCGGCCCGCTGCTTGAGGAAATCTTCCAGTACCTGGACTTCGTAGCCGTCCGGCATACCCAGAAGCGGGTTCCGTACGCGGGTGCCGACTCGAGTAACCTGCCAACCGGTTTCCCGGGAAAGTCGGGACTTGATATTCGGTGCCTCGTCCCGGCAAACGCGGATGGCTTCGGCGGGGCCGCCATTCTTCATGGCTTTCTGCAGTTCGGTGGACAGTTCGTCAAAAAGCGTTTGGGTTACTGCCCTTGCTTCCTCTTTACGCTCTGTCAGTCCTTCGTCCAGGCCGTTTGCTGCCCCGCTGGCAGAGATGGAGAGAATGACGGTAATCAGCAGTGGTTTGAAGCGGGTCATGACGTGCTCCTCGTTTAGCGCTTTTGTTGCGTTGGCTCCAAATGGGGGTAAGTGCGCTCTGTCAGTCTGAGTCAGGGGCGGCGCAGTACAGTTGATAGATATGGGACATCAACTCCACGATTCGGGGATCAGCAATGCGGTAAAAAACAGTCTGACCTTCCTTGCGTGTGGTGACGGTTTTTTCGCGCCTAAGCCGAGCGAGGTGCTGAGACAGCGCTGACTGGCTCAGCGGAACCTGTTCGTTGATTACGCTCACCTGCTTCTCACCCTCCACCAGTGAGCAGAGAATCATCAGACGATTAGCGTTGGCAATGGACTTGAGAACCTCGGCTACTTCGCCAGCGTGCTCTGTCATTTCCTCTGGGGGGAGAAGCCCGGCGTGAGCGGGTTGTTGGTTTGATGGTGACGACATTCTTTTTTCCTGTTTTATTTTACTGCATTAGTATATTAGCATAAGCTAAATGCAGCGCTAATGAATCGAGGAGGTTTTCCATGACTGTTAATGATGCACTCAGGCTGATTGCTGGTGTGTTTGTGCTGGCATCCATTCTACTGGCCCACTACGTCCATCCTGCCTGGTTATTACTGACCGGCTTTGTGGCATTGAACCTTATTCAGTCAGCCTTTTCCAAATGGTGTCCAATGATGACCATTCTGCGTAAGACCGGGCTGAAAGAAGGCTGACGGCTCTGGCCGCGAAGGAATGCGGCCAGATTGTACTACCCTTTCACCCCCCGAATGGGGGATGCCCGTCCAAATTCAACACGTGCTAACGTCAAAGACGCTTGGTTGTTTTTTATCCTTTCTTGCCTGTGCTGCAACAAAATATTGCAGGTAACACATTACGGAGACCGAGGCCGATATGATCCGGCTGGAGGAAGAGGCTGGTTTCTACCGGTTTGAGCAGGAGCGCACTTACGGTGTGCTCTGATCGTATGTGGGATTGCGATCTGCATACAGTCGAGTAAGAAAGCAGTTCACGGAAATCAACCATTGAATCTTTTATCCTTTAGCTACTGATTTCTCTGAATTTGCCAGCCAGTTCCCAGCAAAAGGGTGTCATCAGTCTAAAGGATTCCAGGCTTCTGCTTCTTAAAAAAGGATAGGTGCGTGTTACGTGACCATTTGATCAGATTGGGTGTTGCCGGCGCATTGGATAAGTTGGCACAGAAATACTTCCAGGTGGAGTTCCTCAACGAAGAGCGGCTTCCCCGTTCTGAAAACGGCCCGGTTTTGCTGGTGATGAACCATCGGGCCTTTTTTGGTCTGGAAGTCTATTTATTGGGTAGCCGGCTTTATAGCCGCGATAGGAACTTCGACTTCAGGCCCTTGGTCTGGAAAGGCTTCACCGAAGGCGCGGCCGGTGCCTGGTTTCGCTCCATGGGCTGCGATACGGTATCCATTGAGCGCGGCTCGGCCCTATTGGAAAAGGGCGTCAACGTGCTGATTCTGCCGGAAGGAGTGGGCGCAACGGACGTCAGGAATCGTTTTAATGCCTTCCGAACCGGCTATCTGAGAATACTGAAGCAGCAGCCGGTGCCCATCATACCGATCGGCTTTTCCGGCGTGGATGAATCCATTCCCTGGTGGATTTCCCACAATCGGTTCCTGGCGGAAACCTTCATGAAGCCCGTTGATCCATCCTTCGATTTTTTTCTGATGCCCAAGCTTCCTGTTCCCAGGCCGACTAAGGTTGTTTTCAAGGTCGGCGATCCGATCCATGTATCGGCGGATGAGCTGAATGACGAGGATGCAATACACCGACATAATGAAAGCATCAAATCCACGGTCATGAATCTCGCTGATGAGGCGGAAACCCATCGCAGGGCCAGTATTGCAAAATCCACGCTGAATCGTTGGTGGCATAAACTGGCGGAAGGACGTATACAGCAGCTGCCTTTTTAGGGGGCATATAGATTCGCAGAGCCGTGGCGGGCTGGTGTTGCGATATCGGTAGGGTGAATCCCTGAAATTAATGGTGGGCCCGGCTGGACTCGAACCAGCGACCAAAGGATTATGAGTCCTCTGCTCTAACCAACTGAGCTACAGGCCCTGAGAGGGGATGAGGCGGGCGCCATTATAGCGGTGAGTGCCGGCGCCCGCCACAGGGATTACTGCTCGTCTATGAATCCACGCAGGTGATCGGAGCGAGAGGGGTGGCGCAGCTTGCGCAGCGCCTTGGCTTCGATCTGACGAATCCGCTCCCGGGTGACGTCGAACTGCTTGCCGACTTCTTCCAGGGTGTGGTCGGTGTTCATCTCGATACCGAAGCGCATGCGCAGCACCTTCGCTTCGCGGGCGGTGAGCCCGGCCAGCACGTTGCGCGTTGCCTCACTCAGGCCTTCAGCCGTGGCCGATTCCACGGGTGACAGGGCCAGGATATCCTCGATGAAATCTCCCAGGTGGGAATCTTCATCGTCGCCAATGGGCGTCTCCATGGAGATGGGTTCCTTGGCGATCTTGAGCACCTTGCGGATCTTGTCTTCCGGCATTTCCATGCGTTCGCCAAGTTCTTCCGGGGTGGGCTCGCGCCCCATTTCCTGCAGCATCTGGCGGGAAACCCGGTTGAGCTTGTTGATTGTCTCAATCATGTGCACCGGGATACGGATGGTCCGGGCCTGGTCCGCGATGGAGCGGGTGATGGCCTGACGGATCCACCAGGTGGCGTAGGTGGAGAACTTGTAGCCACGGCGGTATTCGAACTTGTCGACCGCCTTCATCAGGCCGATGTTGCCTTCCTGGATAAGATCCAGGAACTGCAGGCCGCGGTTGGTGTATTTTTTGGCAATGGAAATAACCAGTCGCAGGTTGGCTTCAACCATTTCTTTTTTAGCCCGGCGCGCCTTGGCTTCACCGATGGACACCCGGCGGTTGATTTCCTTGATTTCGCTGACAGTCAGGCCGACGCCTTCTTCAACGTTGGCAATCTTTTTCTGCAGACGGACCAGTTCCTTGGTACGTTCGGACAATGCATCCGCATAGGGCTTGTCGCTCTGGGCAAGCTGTTCCGGCCAGTCGAGGTTGGTTTCATTGCCGGGGAACTGTTTGACGAATTCCTTGCGCGGCATGCTGCACTCGCGCACGCAGATGGCCATAACGGAGCGCTCATGCTGGCGCACGGTGTCGTTAGTGCTGCGAACGGCGTTGACCAGTTCGTCAAAGTGACGGTTCGTCAGTTTGAAGGGTGCGAAGACCTTTCCGAGCTCATCGAGTGCCTTCTGGGCCGCCTTGCTGGAACGGCCGTGCTCATTGACGGCATCCATGGCGACGGCGAGGCGATCACGAAGCATCTCGAAACGCTGGCGGGTTTCTTCCGGATCCGGGCCGCCCTCGTTTTCTTCCTCTTCGTCGTCATCCTCGTCGCTGTCGTCGTCGGAGTCCGAGGTGTCGGTTTCCGCAGGGGGTTCTTCCGTGGTGTCCTCGAAAACGGGCTCTTCGCCTTCCGCGTCAAGAAAGCCGCTGACGAGATCGCTGATGCGGCCTTCGTTTTCAATGATGTTGTCGTAGTTATTGATGACGGCGGCAACAGTGCCGGGGAAGCGGGCAATGGCGGCCATTACATCCCGGATGCCTTCCTCGATACGCTTGGCGATCACGATTTCGCCTTCACGGGTCAGCAGCTCAACGGTACCCATTTCACGCATGTACATGCGCACGGGGTCGGTGGTGCG
>SLIH01000264.1 GCA_007135745.1 Halomonas sp.
CCTTGTTCTTGCACTCCTGCTGTCCGGATGTGGCTCCGACGACTCTGCGCCGGATAGCGCGATTGATGCCCCCTTTGTCAGAACGACTGAACCCCTGCCATCCCAGGCACGAACCATGAGCTTCTCCGGCGAGGTGCGGGCCCGCTATGAAACACCGATATCGTTTCAGGTGGACGGCCGTATCGAGCGTCGCGAGGTTGATGATGGGGACGTCGTATCCCGCGGCGATGCTCTGCTTCGGTTGGATGACAGGGATCTGAGGGAAAACCTGCAGGCGGCCGAGGCGGAAATGGAAGCGGCGGAATCGACCCTGGCCCTGGCATCCTCGGATCTGGAACGGGATGAAAGGCTGTTCCAGGATCAGCACGTGAGCCAACAGACGGTTGATCGCACCGTATTGCGCGAGCGGGAGGCCCGCAGCCGCCTTAACGCCGCTGCGGCGCGGGTCGAGCTTGCACGCAACGCGCTTGGTTATGCCACGCTGGAATCACCCGCGGACGGAATCATTATCGAAATGCGGGCGCAGCCAGGGCAGGTTGTGGGTGCGGGAGAGCCCCTGGCCGTGATTGCACACCGGGGAGCAAGGGAACTCGAACTGCATTTTCCTGACTGGGTTGTGCCTCCCGAACACGGCAGTTTACGAGACCCCGAGGGAGAGGAGCTTTCGTTGGTGCTGCGTGAAGTCTCGGGTGCCCTGAGCCGTCAGAGTCGTACCCTCAGGGGGCGTTATCGTATCGAGACCAACGACGATGCTTTGCGGCCGGGGCAGGTTTTGCGGGCCGAATTCGGTGCGGGAGAAACAACCGAGTCTGCCTGGCGGCTGCCGGTAAGTGCCCTGGATGAGCGCGGCGAGGGCGTCGTTGTCTGGCAGTTCCGGGATGGACGGGCCGAACCCTTGCCGATTGAGGTGCTTGAGATTAATCGCCGCACGGCTGAGGTCAGTGGTGAGCTCGGTGCCGATACGCGCATCATTGCCATGGGAACCCATCTACTGGAGCCGGGAATGGCGGTGCGGGAGTTGGGTGAATGAGCTTCCCCAACCTCTCGGCGCTATCGGTTCGCGAGCGTGCGATCACGCTGTTCTTTCTTATTCTCACCATTATTGGTGGGCTCTATGCGTTCAGTGATCTGGGGCGCGCGGAGGATCCCGCCTTCACCGTGAGGGTCATGGTGGTTTCGGCCGTCTGGCCGGGGGCAACCCCCGAGGAGATACAGAACCAGGTGGTTGACCGCCTGGAGAAAGAAATTCAGCGGGTTCCCAACCTGGATCGGGTGGAAACCACGATACGTCCCGGGCGCGCGGATATGGTCATCGTTTTTGAGGATCATACCCACAGTGATCGGCTCCCGGCTCTGTTCGACGATGTACGCAAACGGATGCGGGATAAGGAGCGCCATCTGCCTGAGGGTGTGGTGGGTCCGATCATTGATGATGACTTTTCAGACGTCTATTTCGGTTTGATTTCGCTTGCTGCGCCGGACCTGCCGCTGCGCGAAGTCAGCCGTGAAGCAGAGACGATGCGGGATCGGCTGCAGCGTGTGCAGGGCGTTGAGAAAGCGGAAATTCTGGGCGATCGCCCGGAGCGCGTTTTCGTGGAATTCGACAACGACAAGCTTGCCAATCTGGGAATCTCTCCCGTCGCCGTTCACGAGGCAATCCGGAACCACAATCGGTTGGGACCGGCCGGCAGCGTCCGTACCGAAGGCCCTCGTATCCATTTGCGGGTTGATACGGACGTCGCCGATCTGGCGGATCTGGCCGAGGTGCCGATACGTATTGAGCAGCAATTGATCCGCCTTGGTGACATTGCCAGGATCAGGCAGGGCTATCAGGACCCACCAGGTTTTATGGTGCGCGCTCAGGGAGAAGACGCGGTCCTGTTGGGTGTGGTCATGGCAAAAGGCGAGAATGGGCTGGATTTCGGTGAACGCCTGATGGCGTTTGTGGATGAGGAGCGTGACCTGCTGCCGCTGGGTTTCGAAATGACTGTTCTGGCCAACCAGGCAGAAGCCATTGCCGGTTCGGTGAACCTGTTTCAGGTGAAGTTTCTGCTGGCGGTGGCAGTCGTGGTTCTGGTCAGCATTCTTGCTATCGGGTTGCGGGCCGGTCTCATCGTGGGCATTGCCATTCCTCTGACCCTGGCACTGACTTTCCTGGTTATGCAAAGCATGGGGATGAATCTGGATCGGATTACGCTCGGCGCCTTGATCATTGCGTTGGGCCTTCTGGTGGATGACGCCATCATTGCCATCGAAATGATGATTGTAAAAATGGAGGAAGGCTGGGATCGGGTGCGTGCGGCAACCCATGCCTGGAATGTCACTGCGGCTCCCATGCTTTTTGGAACTCTGGTCACCGTGGCGGGTTTTGTGCCGATAGGGTTTGCACAGTCCGCCGTGGGTGAATACGCCGGTAACATTTTCTGGGTGCTGGCGATATCGTTGATCATGTCCTGGGTGGTCGCGGTCACGTTTACGCCTTACCTGGGGGTGAAGCTTCTGCCTGACTTTCCCGCCGCCGGTGGCCACGGGGAAAGCCAGCTCTACCAGACACGGCTCTATCGCCGGCTGCGAAACATCATCTCGGCCTGTGTTCGTTATCGTAAATCGGTAGTCGCCATGACGTTCGGGCTTCTGGCGCTGGGGGTTATGGGGCTGGCCGGGCCTGTTCAGAAACAATTCTTCCCCAGCTCCGACCGCCCCGAGGTGCTTGTCAGCATCTACCATCCTCAGGGAACGGCCATCGAGGCCACTGATGAGACCAGTCGCAAGGTGGAGGAGCTGCTCCTTGATGTAGATGGCATTCGCAATGTCGCCACCTACGTTGGCGCCGGTGCTCCTCGGTTTTTCATTTCGGCCAATCCCGAGCAACCCAATCCGGCGTTCGCGAAATTGGTTGCCGTGGCTGAAGATCACAGAGTGCGCGACAGAGTAATGGCCAGCCTGCAGGAGAAAGTTGATGCGGGCGCATTCCCGGAAGCACGGGTACGAGTCTCGCATCTGCTTTATGGGCCGCCGGTGGACTGGCCGGTCACCTTTCGGGTTCGAGGGGAAGACCCGGACAGACTGAGGGAGTTCGGTGAGCAGGTGCGGGAGGTGATGAAGCGTAATCCTCATATCCGGGACCCGCACCCGGAGTGGGGCGAACGCACACCAGCGCTCCACCTGGAACTGGACAACGAACGACTGGCCAGCATTGGCCTGACCCCCGCCGTGGTGTCAGATCAGCTCCAGATGCAGCTTGACGGAGTACCCATCACACAGTTGCGCCAGGATATTCGTTCTGTTGATCTGGTGTTCCGTAATCAGCGATCCGAATCCGTCGATCCCGCCAATCTGGAGCTGCGGACCGGTACTGGCGACAAGGTGGCGGTTGGTCACCTGGGTGCTGTCAGCGTGAAGTACGAACATCCTGTTATCCGCCGGTACAATCGTGATCCCTTTCTGGCTATCTACGGTGATGTTGTCGGAGCTCAGGCGAATGACGTGACCCTGGCCATCTGGGACGATCTCAGCGAGCTGCGCGAGTCACTGCCCAGGGGTTACCGCCTTGAGATTGGCGGCTCCATTGAGCAGTCGGAAAAAGCGGACGCCTCCATACAGAAACTGCAGCCACTGATGGTGGCTCTGATGCTGATCTTTATTATGCTGCAGATGCGCTCGTTTGGCGGCACGTTCATCGTGGTAGCCACCGCGCCTCTTGGGGTGATCGGTGCGGTGCTGGCGCTGTTGCTGTTTCAGCAGCCCTTTGGTTTCGTTGCGCTGCTGGGGCTGATCGGCCTGGCCGGTATCCTGATGCGCAACACCCTGATACTGACCCAGCAGGTGGCGGACAATTTCAGTGAGGGTATGGATTCACGCACGGCGGTTGTTGAAGCAGCGGTCCAACGCGCCCGGCCTGTGGTGTTAACGGCTCTGGCGGCTGTCCTGGCGTTCGTTCCGTTGACCCAGGACAGCTTCTGGGGGCCCCTGGCCTATGTCCTAATTGGTGGCGTGGCCGTGGGGACCCTGATCACCATTCTGTTCGTGCCCGCACTCTATGCCCTGTGGTTCCGTATCAGGACCTGACTTCGCGCTCAGCCTGCAAGTTGGCGAATCAGCGAATCACAGTCGCAATCGAGCAGGTAAACATTGCGGAACCCCATATTGGTAAGGGCCGCAGCGGCCAGTGCGGAGCGTCCGCCTGTAGCGCAATGTACGTAAATGGGATGCTCCGGATCCGTGGTGTATTCGGGGATCTTCATTTCCAGAATGCCCCGGGGAATATTGACTGAGCCGGGCACCGGCTTTTCCTGAACCTCTCCGGGTTCCCGAACGTCAATGACGAGCGCGTCCGAGTGCCCGGCCAGGGCCTGACGTGCTTCGTCCGCAGTCAGGCAGCGCAGTGAGTTTTTGGTTTCGGAAACGATTTCCGGCAAGGTCTTGAGCATTCACTGACTCCAGATTGAAATTGCAGGGTTGAACGGGATTCTCGGCCGGGGCGGTTCACTCACAATAACCTGCCAATTCCCTTTCTTTTCTGCTTATTATGCGCTGTTACTGGAAGGGATCGTCAATAAAATCGAAACGCCTTTCCTGGTATTGTTCCAGCCGGGTCCTCTCGCGCAGGCGTTTGAGTGAATGATAGGGCTGGTCCACCACAAAGCGGTTGGCGAGCCAGGCGGGGACTGCCCCTCCCGGGTCGGCGGCCACCTCGTAAACGACGTCGGTTTTTCCGGGTGCAACCGGAGTCATCTTCCAGTAGCCGCTGAGTTCGGTCAGCCGAACACATTCGTCTGTTTCAGGATGAAGCCCCACCTCGGCCTCAAAACTGATCTTTACGGCATGGGTATCGGGATCCTGGTCAATAACATAACGCAGAACGTAGTCGCGGTCCTTTACTGGCCAGGGGGAGCGCGTCTGGAAATAGACATAGAAGCCATCCGGGCTGAAATCCGTCAGCAGCTCGGAAACCTTACAATCCTTGAGCCACTCCGTCACATACTCCACGTCGGCATGGACAGCCAGGAGAGCGGAGAGGCTGCTGTCAACACGAGCCTCGCCGCGAAAGGCATGGAAATCCGACCCTTCTACGGGTTTGGTGTAGATACGGATGCCGTTGTTGTCCTTGCGCAGGGTCCAGTCTTCCTCGGCGGCTGCGCTGGCCCCGGTTAGCAGCAGCACGACCATGAAGGCGAGTGCCAGGGGGGATTGGCTGTGGTTTAAATAGCGTGCGCCCACGTGATGCCCTCATAAAGCGGAGTCGAGATTGGTATCATGAGCCACTTATGCGGTAGCCAGGCAGGAAACAGTTCACAAATATCTTAAGTGGCCGCGTACGCCCAGTCGTGGCGGTCGATTCCTTAACGCGTTATCGTGCCTGTATCTTGATTAAGGCTGCACGGATCAAACAGAACGGAGAGCAAATAATGTCGAAACAGATACCTGTGGTGGACCCGGAAGGATTGCTGGAATACTCGGTCGTTTTCAATGATCGCTCCCTGAACCATATGTCTCAGGCATTTCAGGGGGTCATGCGCGACATCTCTTCAACTCTTAAAGATGTGTACAGCGCCAGTGCGGTCGTGGTCGTCCCGGGAGGAGGGAGCTACGCGATGGAATCCGTGGCACGACAGTTTGCTCGTGACGAGAACTGTCTGGTGATTCGCAACGGCTGGTTCAGCTACCGCTGGACCCAGATTTTTGACACCGGCAAGATCCCCTCCAACCATGAAGTTCTGAAGGCTCAACAGGTTGAGGAAGGCAGCCAGGCACCCTTTTCACCCGCGCCCCTAGAGGAGGTGCTGGAAACCATTCGCCGGGATCGCCCGGGCGTGGTCTTCGCGCCCCACGTGGAGACCGCGTCGGGCATTATCCTGCCGGACGATTACATTGCCGCTGTCGGCAAGGCGGTTCACGAGATAGGCGGCCTGTTTGTGCTCGATTGCGTCGCATCCGGCAATGTCTGGGTGGATATGCGCGAGCTCAACGTGGATGTGCTCATCAGTGCCCCTCAGAATGGCTGGAGCGCTTCCCCTTGTGCCGGCCTGGTGATGCTCGGTGAGCGCGGCCTCAAGCGCCTGGAAGAAACCCAGAGCGACAGCTTTGCCGCCGACCTCCGGAAGTGGTGGAACATCATGCAGGCCTACGAAGGTGGCGCCCATGCCTATCATGCCACCATGCCCACGGATTCCCTTGCAGTGTTCCGGGATGCGATGAAGGAAACCGTCAACGAGGGCCTGGATGTCGTGCGTGAACGTCAGTGGGAACTCGGCACAGCGGTCCGTCGTCTCTTTGCCGATAAGGGCTTTGTCAGTGTTGCGGCCGATGGCTTTGAGGCGCCGGGTGTCGTGGTCCTTTATACCGAGGATGATCAGCTGCATACAGGCAAGGCGTTCATCCAGCAGGGGCTGCAGACGGCTGCGGGTGTTCCGCTGATGTGTGGTGAGCCAGAGGGCTTCAAGACATTCCGCATTGGCCTGTTCGGCCTGGAGAAGCTGCGGAATATTCCCCGCACTCTGGATAATCTCTCCACTGCGCTTGAGAAGATTCGTAACTGAGGGCAGGAGCAGCATTGAGCAGGAAACTGATCAACGAAAAAGGTCAGCCGGATTTCGGGATCCACGAACAACCGATTGACGAGGTGAACTACCTGGACTTTGAGCTGCGCTCAATGATGGATCGCCGGCGCTCAGCGTTCGCGCGCCGGATGGGATTCAACCAGTTTCAGTTCATCGGTATGACCGGGCCCCAATGGTGCGGCGGCGTGGCCATCGTGGATCTGAAATGGCTGGCCGTTGTGTTTTTCTACGTCTACGACCTGGAACGGGGCGAAATGCTGGAGCGCTCCTGGCGCCAGCCTTTGGGTAGGGGCACAGGGATAGAGCCTGCTCCGGATACCGGGAAAGCCTGGGCCAGGCGCGGCCGTGATCAGGTGTCCATTACGCCTTCGGCCGGAGGCCGTCAGATCGAGATTCGAACCCGGGATGGCATTGAAGGAAACTTCATGCTCTCGGGGGAATCCCTCAACAACCCCCTCAGGGTTTGCTCCCCAGCTGGATACAATCGCTGGTCCTATACCCAGAAAACCGGCGGGTTGACGCTGGACGGCGAATGGCACTGGGGAGGGCGTATTCTACGGGCAGGTTCCGAACACTTCGGTTCCATTGACTGGAGCTGCGGCCATATGCGCCGTGAAACCTCGTGGAACTGGGCCAGCCTCTCCGGGCCGGCAACGGATGGAAGTGTCCTTGGTTTGAATCTGGCCAGCGGCATCAACGAAAGCGGGGTCCTGGAGAACGCGTTATGGGTGGACGGTCGTCTCGAGCTTCTGGGGCAGGCTGGATTTGAGTTTGATCGCCATGATCATGATTCGCCATGGCAGGTAAGTACCCGTGATGGCCGGGTGGAACTTGATTTTGAGCCTGTGGGCCAACGATCCGAAAGGGTGAACGCGGGCTTTATCGCGTCCAATTTCAGGCAGTTTTTTGGCCACTTCAATGGCGTTCTCATAAGCGGGAATGGCGCCC
>SLIH01000196.1 GCA_007135745.1 Halomonas sp.
AATACCGCCAGCAGAATCAGCACACAGACTACGGCATTGAAGGGAGACAAGCCTCTTCCGGGCCAGGCGGCGGATTTAATGTGCTGGTAGAGGCGTTCTCGCATCGGGGAAGCTTCCTTTCTTATGCGTTATGAGCATAGCAGAGAGGCAGTCCCCGGCTGAGCAATTGGGAGGGGCCACGTATCTGGAACGGGAAGGGAGCCCCAGGCCATGCTCAATCAACCCCGACGCGTCGCGACTGCCAGTAGTTGGATGTCCAGTACTGACTATTGAGACTGGAGATAGCTACACCCTGGCTTGAGGATGCGTGCAGAAAGCGGGAGTCGCCCTTGTAGATTCCTACGTGGCGTTTTTTGAATCCGGTTTTGAAAAAGACCAGATCGCCGGGCTGGAGCTGGTCGCGGCTGACGGAATCACCGAGCGTCGCCTGCCTGTTCGTGGAGCGCGGAAGTTCCAGGCCAAAGCGCGAGGCAAAGGTCTGTTGCACAAAACCCGAGCAGTCGACGCCCCGGCGACTGTTACCGCCCAGGCGGTGCGGCGTGCCCTGCCACTCGGCGTACTGATGCTCCAGCAACTGGCGAACCCTGTCGGAATCGCGCATATCCACAGTCTCTGAAGTCGGCACCACAGAAGAAGATTCCTGAAGGTGGTTTCCGGTGCCGGCGCAGCCTACCAGCATCAGCAGTACCAGACAGATGAAAAGTTGTCGCGTCATCGTGGACCAGGCCTTTTCAAGGTGAGTTGGCGTCGCCGCTATCCTAACCCCGGCGCTCGCCAAGGCAAGTTACAGGCCACCAGAGTGGTTGTTCGCTTCACCCCCATCGAGCTCAACCCGGCCAGATCACCGCCATAGCTGGAGTGTGTGCAATTGCGTCGCACCGTGAGTGGAGAGGGTCAGTTGTCCGATCAGCCTGTTCTGGCCCTCCTCAAGGCTGCCCTGAATCTTGAGCGATGCCTGGGGGCGGCAGAAGTGTACCCGATACCACCTGCCGAAGGCGTATCGGACCTGATAAAGGCTTTCCACGGCACCGTTCAGTCTCTAATCTACGAGGGATGCGATACCTACCAAGTTTCACCAGACTGACACTGATCCTGTGCCTTTTCGTCGCCCCCATCGGGGTCGCAGGGACGCTCGACACCAATCGTGAGTGGGATGTGTTGCCCGAACCGGACGGCGACGAAGGGCGGCGAACCCTGGCGGCAGCTGCGGCCCATTTTGAGTCGCTGGATGTTGCGTTGGGTGGGGAGCCACTGACCGGACAACTTCTCCGCGAGCTGGCGGGCACGCCAAAGGATGAGCCCCTGACGCGTGCGTTGCGGGAATCGCTCGGGCACGCGATTGATCGGAAAGACTTTCTGTTTTTCCTGGACGACGTGGTCCGGGCTCGGCCGGAGCTTGTGCGCGTGCATTCGGGGCGGGCTCGGGCCGCCGGGATCTTTCTGCATCCCAATGATGTCTTCGAAGGTGAGCCCCGCCGCTATGGTGGCCGCAAGCTCAGTATCTTGCCGCCGCCGCGAACCCCCGATCTGGAACCCGCCGCCGACGGCGCACCGCTTGGTGAACGCTGGAGCGCACGTTTTCCCAATCCGGCCGATGAGGCGGAGCGGCTGCAGGCTCTGGAGGAAAAAGGAAATCCTGATTTCCGCGCGCGCATGGAACACCTGATTGAGCAACTTCGTGAACAGGGTGCGGAAGTGCACGTGCTGTCCACTGTTCGCCGGCGCGAGCGGGGGTATCTGATGTACGGGGCCTTTATTCTGAGCCGGGCCGAGACCGAGTCACAGGTCGAGCAGCGGGTTGAGGAACTGGAGCAGCTCAATAAGGAGTGGGATCTGGACATCCCCATTCAGTGGGCGCACCCGGATGGATGGCGCGCAACCATTGAGGCGGCCAGGGAAATGGCTGACGCCTATAACGTGGTGTTCGCCACACGCCATGGCGCACGCCATTCCAGTCATTATGGCGCCCGGGCCATTGATGTGTCGGTAACACGCCTGCCACGCAGCCTGCACCTGGTGGCACCAGACGGCACGCAACGCACATTCGACCTCAGCGGGGCGGACGAGCCTCGGGATCTCAACCTGACGCCCCGGCTCATCGACTGGATCGAGAAGCAGTACGGCTTCTATAAGCTCCGGCGTGACTATCCCCACTGGGAAGATGCCATCGGGGGCTGGGGAAACTGACCGCGTTGCGGGCACCTCGGCTCATTCTTGACAGCAGCCAGCTTCGTAGCGACACTGTATTCGTGTTTCTACGAATGACGAATCAGAAATGATTGACGACTGCTGCAACATGAACCCCGAGAAAGGCGCTGCCGTCACTGATCAGGTCGCGGACGGGGAGCTGGCGGGGCTGTGCAAGGCTCTGGGGCACCCGGCACGGGTCCGGATTCTTCGCCATCTGGCGGGGCATGGCACCTGCTTTTTCGGTGATTTGGCACCCGTGGTGGGTCTGTCGCCGTCTACGGTTTCCCAGCATGTCACCATGCTCAGGGAATCGGGGCTGATCATGAGCTGGGCCGATGAGCGCCGGGTGTGCTACTGCGTGAACCCGGATCGTCTGGCGCTGCTCAAGCGACTTATCGCAAAACTGTAAAATTTTTTTGGGTTTTCTATTCGTATTTCGGCGAACAACGTAAGGAGGCATCATGACTCAACTGAACCCCCTGCCACGAGGCGCTCAGGTCGCCGTCATCGGTGCGGGCCCGGTGGGCCTTGCGGCGGCGGCACATCTTCTTGAACAGGGCCTTGAGCCTATGATTTTCGAGGCCGACGAGGCTCCGGGGGCAACGTTCCGGGATGTGGCCCAGGTTCGGCTGTTCTCTCCCTGGCGCTATAACGTGGATGATGCGGCAAAGCGCCTTCTTGAGTCCGTGGGGTGGGAGCACCCGGACCCAGATGCCCTGCCCACGGCAGCGGATCTGCTTGAACGTTACCTGGAGCCGCTCGCGGCACACCCTGCTTTGGCTGAGCGTCTGCATCTTGCTTCCCGGGTAACCCGTATCGCCCGCCAAGGGGTGGACAAAGTCAGGACGCGCGGGCGCGAGGCGCAGCCCTTTGTGCTGCGGGTACGCAACCGCGACGATCAAGAGGAAGAGCACCTTGCGGCGGCGGTACTGGATGCCACCGGCACCTGGGCACACCCCAACCCGCTGGGTGCCAATGGCCTGCCGGCAATCGGGGAGAATGAGTTCGCACAGTGGATCGGCTACGGCATGCCGGATGTGCTGGGGCGCGAGCGCGCGCACTACGAGGGACTTCGGGTGCTGGTGGTCGGTGCCGGGCACTCCGCGGCCGGCAGCCTTCTGGCGTTGACTGAACTCGCCGAAAAACATCCGGGAACGCAGGTTCACTGGGCCGTACGGGGTGGAACACCTCATCGCCTGCTGGGCCAAACCGGCGAAGACAGTCTGCCCGCTCGAGGGGCGCTCGGCGAGCGTGTGAAGGCTCTGGTGCGATCCGGCCAACTTACGCTGCACACCGGCTTTCCGATACAGGAACTGCGTGCAGGCGACGATGGCATGACGGTGATACCGGCCCCCACAACGGAGCATGCACCGCTTTATGGAATCGACCGGATCATTGCCGCTACCGGAGCGCGCCCGGATACGACACTCACCCGTGAACTTCGCGTTGAGCTTGATCCGGCGCTGGAGAGTGTGAAGGCGCTGGCGCCAATGGTGGATCCGAACGAGCACAGCTGCGGCACGGTGGCACCCCACGGCCACCGCGAGCTGGCACAACCGGAACCGGGCTTTTACGTGGTCGGGGCCAAGAGCTACGGGCGCGCACCGACCTTCCTGATGGCCACGGGTTACGAGCAGGTGCGTTCGATTGCGGCGGCGCTGGCCGGCGATTTCTCCACAGCCGATAAGGTCGAACTGAAGCTGCCCGCAACCGGTGTTTGTGGTGTGCCCAGTGCAAATGAACCTGATCACAAGGAAGCCGCCTGCTAAGGTCAGAATATGAACCTACGCCCTGCAATGAGACCTGCGTATGGATACCAGCAAACTCAGCCTGTTCCTCTGGCTCGTGGTCGTTTTTCTGTTCTGGTTGCTGCTGTCTGTGGCATCGGGCCTGACCCAGTATGCGGTACTGCTGGTGCTGCTGGCCGGTGCTTCCTGGTGGTTGTTGGGAACCATGACGCTGGGTGTGCTCGCCAGTGTTCTGCTGGCCTGGCAGTACGCAGACTTCACCAGCAATGACCGGCTCTACGCCATGTACCTTCCGTTGTACATGATGCTGGGAAGTGCCTATCTGTTCATTCGATTGATCCTGTTTTCCCCGGGCGTTGGGGATCATGTTCACTGGAACGGGCCCGGTGGGGGTGGCGCGTAGGGGTAAGAAACTCGATGGGACCGGAGCAGCGTATTCCTTGACTGGGGCCACACCAGCCTGTAAGTTCCGCTTCGCCTTGACAAGGGACATGTCATCAAGGCGAAAGGAGATGTTCGCAGCCCTCGCGAATCATCGAACTAAAGCCCAAGCGGTTAAAGGACTACACCCATGCTCAAACAACTGACGATTGCCACCCTGTTACTGTTCTCTCTCTCCTCTGCTGCCAGCCCGCAACTAAGCCAGTATCCGGACGTGTTTCTTACCGATGGCAGTCTCAGGGTGACACTGGTGAACGAAACATCCGGTGACCATGCCCTTCTGCAGATCACAGGCACGGAACAGGAAATCGACGGCGTTGTTTTCCGGGCATACAAGCGCAGCCGGGGCGAAAACGCGACCGCCTATCAGATCCAGCTCGACGGCAGAGAGCGAGCGCCCGTTGTGAAAAGCCAGCACTGGGGTTCTGATCGATTCACCCTTTATATGCCCAATGGTGATGAATACCGCCTATACAGGGACAAGGAAGAAAGCGAATCCGTGGATCGTGCACAGCTGCTGAGTACCTTTGAAGAACAGAAGAGTCAGGGGGTACAGGATTCCCTCGCCGCCTTTGACCGCGCAGCCAATGAAGAGGTGCACCGAAGCCGGATAAGTGGCTTCGACAAGGCCGCCTCCGAGGCCTGTGGGTCAGGGATTGAGACCCGTGTTGACTGGGATAGCGTCAGCGACGAGCTGCTCATGGACATCAGCATCTCCGGCTACTGTGGCGTGGTCGTTTCCGAGATGGAACGACTGTGCAACTCAAACGCGAATTTCGCAGACATGGCCCGGGAAATCGACCACGTCAATTGCGCTTTCAGGGACGACCTCCGGCTCCGGCGTGACGGCTCTACCCTGAACTTCCGCACCGAAAAATCCGAGCCCAACCAGCAGGAATTCGCCCGTCAGTTCCTCAGAAATCTCTGAATCCTGCGGTGCTGGGAGTCTGGTTTATCGCGTAATGCCAGGACCGTCTGGTCACTGTCGGGAGTTCAAGTCAGCGCCTCGATAACGCGGCGACAGACTTCATCCTGGGGGAGTCCGTCGCAGGCGATGGTCACATCCGCATAGTGGTGGTAAAGGGAATGGCGTTCCAGGAACAGGTCTTCGAGACTCTGCTCCGGGCGCTTGGAGATACCGCGCAGGCTGTAGTCCCCGATGCGCGCACGCACTGTATCCAGCGAGACATCCAGAAACACCACCCGGCTGCTGCCGCGAAGGTGGGCCATGCCGGCTTCGCTGTAAACCACGCTGCCACCGGTGGCAATGACGTGATCAGTGAGGGTCAGCGAAAGCAGCACACGCTCCTCTTCTTCGCGCAGGGCATCGTAACCCCGGGTGTCCACAATGGACTGTAGCGTACTCCCGGCTCGCCGCTGGATGAGCAGGTCGGTATCGACAAAATCCTTGCCCGTGGCTTTGGCCAGCAGGACGCCCACGGTGCTCTTGCCACAGCCCGGCATGCCGATCAGCGCGATGTTGGTTTTCGGTTCGGTCATGGGGGGAGTATGACCCCTTTGTCCGCATAAGAAACCACTGTGGTCAATTTCCACGGCGTTGAATTGAGATACTGTCCAGCAAGCTCAGTCCGAGGCTGAGGGCCGAACTGTCCGGCTTCAGCCCAAGACCGCTTTCCTCTTTATAACTTCCTCAACCCCATATTCGCGGCAGGACATCGGTATGATGCGGGCTTTTGCGGTGCCAGTACGTCATAAAAATATGTCACGGGCGATGCCCGTAACCAGCTGCCAAAGCAGAAGAGCGGCCATGCCCCAGTGCAGGATACGGCTGACCTGTCCGTACCGATCCCTGTCGTCCCAAATTGACATGGTCCCTCCAGATCACTGTGCGCAGTAACCCCCATCAACGAGATAGGTGTTGCCGTTGCACCCACCAGCGGCATCAGAGAACAGCATGACCGCCATGGCAGCGCATTCCTCGTTGGTGACGTAGCGGCCCAGAGGAATGCGGGAGGCGAACATTTCGTGGACCTCGTCCCCGTGGCCCGGTTTAGCCTGATCTTCGATCGAACGCATCATGCGGTTGTCCACCGGACCCGGATTGAGCGTATTGACGCGAATACCGTCCGCACCCAGCTCCGCCGCCAGGCAACGCATCATGCCGACCACCGCATGCTTGCTGCTGACATAGGGTGACAGGCCAGCGGCGCCACGCAGTCCCGCCACGCTGGAGGTGATTACGATGCTTCCACCACCGGCCTTTCGCATGGCTGGAATCGCGGCCTCGACACCGTAACGAACACCGTGCACATTGACGTCCAACACTTTGTTCCAGGCTTCATCGGTGCGGCTGTCAAAAGGCCCCACCTCCCCTTCGATGCCGGCGTTGAGGAAGGCGGCATCCAGACGTCCGAATTTCTCCACAGCAGTGGCAGTCATGCGTTCGTTGTCTTCGCGACGGGTGACGTCTACCGCAAGACCAACTGCGCGCTCTCCGAGTGATTCGGCAATGGCTTCCACGGGCCCGGCCTCACGGTCAGTAATAACCACACTGGCTCCCTGAGCGTGTGCCATGCGTGCCGTTGCCTCTCCAATACCGCCTGCACCGCCTGTAATAACGATGACTTTCCCTTGCAGCGAGTTCATTCCGTTCTCCTTTTCGCTCTATGCAAAAATAAACTGAATGACTCACATTAACCTGAAATTCAGGCCTGGGGTCAATAGCAAGGAAAATTAAAGATTAAAACCTCTCTCAGCCCTGCGGCGCCCGGGCTTGATCACGCACCTGGGCTCTCGCCCTGCCCCGGGAATCGAAGTGTTCCTCGCGCAGGCGTTCAATGGCCGCTTCGCGGTCTTCGGAAGTCAGGCCTTCGGCATTCTCGATACGGCTTCGTTGCTCGGCGTAGCGTTCGTACTGTGCCTCCCATTGAGCGTTCTGCTCGTCAATACGGGCCATACGCTCGGCCTCTTCCTCACCAACCTGCCGGGCCCGATAAGCCGTGATTTCCGCCTCGGTGGCGCCGGCTTCTCGCATCTCTTCAACCCGCTGCTCCCGCTCGACATGGCCGGCGGTACGCTGGCGTACTCCCGTG
>SLIH01000258.1 GCA_007135745.1 Halomonas sp.
CAATGGTGCCCACATTGACGTGTGGCTTATCTCGTTCGAATTTCTGCTTAGACACGGTTTCACCTCTCCGATGATGTTTCCAGTTAAGTTAGCTCTTGTTGATGATCTCTTCCGCGATGCTACTCGGCGCCTCACCGTAGTTCTGGAATTCCATTACATAGGATGCGCGCCCCTGCGAGAAGGAACGGAGGTCCGTGGCATAACCAAACATCTCGGCCAACGGCACCTCGGCACGAATGACCTTGCCGGCCGGACTCTCATCCATGCCGTGGACCACACCACGACGACGGTTGAGGTCACCCACAACGTCACCCATGAACTCTTCCGGCGTAACCACTTCCACCTTCATAATCGGCTCAAGCAGCGCCGGATCGGCTTCCAGGGCACCTTTCTTCATTGCCATCGAGCCGGCAACCTTGAACGCCATCTCGTTTGAATCCACATCGTGGTAAGAGCCATCGTACAGAGTGGCACGGACACCCAGAATCGGATAACCAGCCAGCACACCATTCTGCATCTGTTCCTTGATGCCTGACTCAACAGCCGGAATGTATTCCTTGGGAACAACGCCACCAACAATCTTGTTCTCGAACTCGAACGTCGGTGCATCCTCATCATCAAGGGGCAGCGGCTCGAGCTTGACCCAGACATGACCGTACTGACCGCGACCACCGGACTGGCGAACGAATTTACCTTCAACTTCAACCGCCTTGCGGATGCACTCGCGGTAGGCCACCTGCGGCTTACCGATGTTTGCCTCGACCTTGAACTCACGTTTGAGGCGATCGACGATGATATCCAGATGAAGCTCACCCATGCCGGAAATAATGGTCTGACCGGATTCCTCGTCCGTCCGGACACGGAACGACGGATCTTCCTGGGCCAGCTTGCCCAGCGCCGTACCCATCTTTTCCTGATCCGCCTTCGACTTGGGCTCCACCGCCACAGAAATCACCGGCTCAGGGAACTCCATCCGCTCCAGCTCTATCTTGTGTTTTTCGTCACACAGGGTGTCACCGGTAGTCACGGACTTGAGACCAATTGCGGCGGCGATGTCACCAGAGAGCACTTCCTTGATCTCTTCGCGGTCATTGGCGTGCATCTGCACCATACGACCGATCCGCTCTTTCTTCTGCTTACTGCTGTTGTAGACAGCCGTGCCGGTTTCGAGCTTCCCGGAATAGACCCGGAAAAACGTGAGGGTCCCCATAAAGGGGTCTGTGGCAATCTTGAAGGCCAGAGCAGAGAAAGGTGCGTCATCGTCCGCGGCACGGGATTCCTCGGTGCCTTCTTCGTCGATAACACCGGTGATCGCCTTGACTTCGTCAGGGGCAGGCAGGAACTCAATCACGCTGTCCAGTACCGCCTGAATCCCTTTGTTCTTGAACGCGGAACCACAGGTAGCGAGCACGATGTCGTTCGAGAGAGTGCGGATGCGAAGCCCCTGCTTGATCTCATCCAGAGTAAGCTCGCCACCCTCCAGGTACTTATCCATCAACTCTTCATTGGCTTCGGCGGCCGCCTCAATCATTTCCTCACGCAGCGTTTCAGCTTCGTCCTTGAGCTCTTCCGGAATATCCACCTGCTCATAGGTCATCCCCTGGTCCTCATCGTTCCAGTAGATGGCCTTCATCCGGAGGAGGTCAATAATGCCCTTGAAATCATCTTCCGCGCCGATAGGCATATGAATGGGAACAGTCGTGGCGCCAAGGCGCTCCCGGATCTGCTCAACCACCCGCACGAAATTCGCCCCCGCACGGTCCATTTTGTTAACGAAGACGATCCGCGGGACTTCATACTTATTGGCCTGGCGCCATACTGTTTCAGACTGAGGCTCAACCCCAGAGGTGCCGCAGAATACGACAACCGCACCATCCAACACCCGAAGTGAACGCTCAACCTCGATGGTGAAATCCACGTGCCCGGGCGTATCGATGATATTGATACGATGCTCGTCGTACTGCTTGTCCATGCCCTGCCAGAAAGCAGTTACAGCGGCAGAGGTAATGGTAATGCCGCGCTCCTGCTCCTGGGCCATCCAGTCCGTGGTGGAGGCGCCATCATGGGTTTCACCCATCTTGTGACTACGACCGGTGTAATAGAGAATCCGCTCGGTCGTTGTCGTCTTACCGGCGTCCACATGGGCGCAGATGCCGATATTGCGATAACGTTTGATAGGGGTTTTACGTGCCACGTTGAATACCTCGGTCTTTTAGAAACGGTAGTGTGAAAAGGCCTTGTTGGCTTCCGCCATACGGTGAACGTCTTCACGCTTCTTGACCGCAGCACCCTTGTTTCCGGCTGCATCCAGGATCTCACCCGCGAGACGCTGCCCCATGGACTTCTCGCCACGCTTGCGCGAGAACTCAACCAGCCAGCGCATTGCCAGCGCTGTCTGACGGGAGGGACGCACTTCAACAGGCACCTGGTAGGTGGCACCACCTACACGACGGGATTTCACCTCAACCATGGGCTGGATGTTCTCAAGCGCCGTTTCAAACATATCCAGCGGATCTTCCTTGGATTTTTCCGCTACGATACTCAGCGCACCATAAACAATGCGCTCGGCAACCGCTTTCTTGCCATCTTCCATGACATGGTTGATGAACTTAGCCAGTCGCTGGCTATTGAATTTCGGATCCGGGATGATCTCCCGCTTTGTTGCAATACGTCTTCTTGGCATCGATAAGCCCTCAAAAACTGATTAGGTCTTCAGGTCAACCCGGGATAGCATCACCACAAACGAGCTGCGTGACGATGACCCGGCCTTACTCTTATCGGGCATACACCAGCGATAAAAGGAACCCGTCGTTTAAACTGTCAAGCGTCCGATCAGGACTTTGGACGCTTGGTACCGTACTTGGAACGACCCTGACGGCGATTCTGAACACCCTGAGTATCCAGTGTGCCCCGAACGGTGTGATAGCGCACACCCGGAAGGTCTTTGACCCGACCACCACGAATCAGGACCACACTGTGCTCCTGCAGGTTATGGCCTTCACCGCCGATGTAGGAAGCCACCTCGTAACCGTTGGTCAGACGCACACGACAAACCTTCCGCAGTGCGGAGTTGGGCTTTTTCGGTGTGGTCGTATAGACCCGGGTGCACACACCGCGGCGCTGAGGACAAGCCTGCAGTGCAGGAACGTCACTCTTGGACACCGGGCGTTTACGAGGCTTACGTACCAACTGATTAATGGTTGCCATGTAAGCGAACTCCAGATTTCAAACCATAAAACCCCGAATAGGGGAAAATTTAAGGGACGCAAGTTTAAGCCTGCGCCCCCTGTCAGTCAAGGAAGTTGGTGAATAGTCAACCAACACCTCTATTTGTTGAGCTCAGCGCTCAGCGCCTCCACAACATCCTCGGCGCTTACGCCCTGCTGCTCGGCCGCCTGCTCGCGGCGGCGGCGGCGCTCTTCGTGGTACGCCAGGCCGGTACCGGCCGGGATCAGACGCCCAACGACAACGTTTTCCTTCAGTCCGCGCAGGTAGTCGCGCTTGCCGGTTACGGCACCTTCAGTCAGGACACGCGTGGTCTCCTGGAAGGAGGCCGCCGAGATGAAGGAATCGGTTGCCAGTGAAGCCTTGGTAATACCCAGCAGCTCGCGCTCATACTTGGCCGGCTCCTTGCCTTCCGCTTCCATGCGCTCGTTCTCTTCGAGCACATGGGTAAGCTCGGCCTGGTCACCAGTGATAAAGCGCGTATCACCCGGATCCATAATCTGCGCCTTGCGCAGCATCTGCCGACAGATCACCTCAATGTGCTTGTCGTTGATGCCAACGCCCTGGAGGCGGTAGACATCCTGGATTTCGTTGGTGATGTATTTCGCCAGCTCGGTAATACCCAGAAGGCGCAGGATATCGTGGGGGTTCGAAGGCCCATCGGAGATGACCTCGCCCTTCTCCACGGTTTCACCTTCGAAGACGTTGAGCTGACGCCACTTGGGAATGAGCGTCTCATACGGATCACTGTCACGTGGCGTGATCACCAGACGCTTCTTGCCCTTGGTTTCCTTGCCGAAGCTGACCTGACCGCTGACTTCCGCGAGAATCGACGGCTCTTTCGGCTTGCGCGCCTCGAACAGATCCGCAACCCGCGGCAGACCACCGGTAATATCCCGCGTACCGGTGGTTTCCTGAGGAATCCGCGCGATGACGTCACCGGTTTCGATCTTGTCCCCGTCACGCAGTGTCACCAGTGCGTTTGACGGCATCAGGTACTGGGCAGCGGAGCCCCCGGCCAGAGTGATTTCCTTACCCTTGCCATCCACGAGCTGGATCAACGGTCGGATATCCTTGCCAGAGGCCGGACGGTCCTTGGGATCCATGACTTCGATGGTGGAAAGACCGGTCAGTTCGTCGGTCTGGGTTTTCACCGTGATGTTCTCTTCAATTCCAGAGAACTTCACCGTGCCCGCAGCTTCGGCGATAACCGGGTGTGTGTGTGGATCCCACTTGGCGACCAGGCCGCCAGCATCCACCATATCCCCGTCTTTCACCTGAAGCACGGCACCGTAAGGCAGCTTGTACCACTCACGCTCCCGGCCATGGGCATCGGCGATGGCCAGAGCGGAGGAGCGAGAAACAACCACCAGGGTTCCATCGCTCTTTTCGATAGACTTGAGGTTGTGCAAACGCACCTTACCGCCATGCTTGACCTGAATATTGTCCACGGCAGAAGCACGGCTTGCCGCACCACCGATGTGGAAGGTCCGCATGGTCAGCTGAGTGCCCGGCTCACCGATGGACTGGGCGGCGATAACACCCACAGCTTCGCCAACGTTGACCAGATGGCCACGAGCCAGATCCCGGCCGTAACAGTTGGAGCAGATGCCGTAGCGAGTGGCACAGGTAATGGCTGAGCGGACCCAGACTTCGTCCACACCCGCCATTTCGACTTTCTCTACCAGCTTTTCGTCCAGCAGAGTGCCGGCCTCAACCACCGGATTTTCCTTGTCACCCGGCGTGAACACGTCTTTGGCGGTCACACGACCCAGCACGCGATCACCCAGCGGTACAACGACGTCGCCGCCTTCAACCAGCGGCGTCATGAGGATACCCTCATCCGTGCCACAATCGGTTTCCGTGACCACCAGGTCCTGTGAAACATCCACCAGGCGCCGCGTCAGGTAACCGGAGTTGGCCGTCTTCAGGGCCGTATCCGCCAGCCCTTTACGGGCACCGTGGGTGGAAATAAAGTACTGCAGTACGTTCAGACCTTCACGGAAGTTCGCCGTGATCGGCGTCTCGATGATGGAGCCGTCCGGCTTCGCCATCAGGCCTCGCATACCAGCCAGCTGCCGGATCTGGGCAGGCGAGCCCCGAGCCCCGGAATCCGCCATGATATAAACGGAGTTGAAGGATTCCTGAGTCAGTTCTTCACCATCTTCGCCCTTGGCCGGATTACCTTCCGGATCCAGTACGGTTTCCTTGCTGAGGCGATCCATCATGGCTTTGGCGACCTTGTCATTCGCCCGGGCCCAGATATCAATGACCTTGTTGTACTTCTCGCCCTGAGTCAGCAGCCCCGAAGCGAACTGGGATTCGATCTCCAGCACTTCGTTCTCGGCCGCCTCGATCATCTCGTACTTCTCTTTCGGGATCTCGAAGTCATTCACCCCGATGGAACAGCCGGAGACGGTCGCGTAATGGAAGCCGGTATACATCAGTTGGTCGGCAAAAATAACCGTTTCCTTGAGACCAACTTCCCGATAACAGGCATTGATCAGCTTGGAAATGGCTTTTTTGGCCATGGCCTGATCCACAAGCTCGAACGGCAGCCCGGCCGGAGTGATCGAGTAGAGCTTGGCCCGACCGACCGTTGTCTCCCGCAGGGATGTGCTCTCGCTACGCTCTCCGGTTTCGGTATCAATAGCGACCTCAGTAATCCGTACACGGATCCTGGCCTGAAGATCAACCTCTCCAGCCCCAAAGGCGCGATTGACCTCGTCCAGATCGGCAAACACCCGCCCTTCGCCCCGGGCACGCAGACGTTCCCGAGTCATGTAGTAAAGGCCAAGCACCACATCCTGGGATGGAACAATGATCGGCTCGCCGTTGGCCGGTGACAGGATGTTGTTGGTGGACATCATCAATGCCCGTGCTTCGAGCTGTGACTCAAGCGTCAGCGGCAGATGCACCGCCATCTGGTCACCGTCAAAGTCGGCGTTATAGGGTGCACACACCAGCGGATGGAGCTGGATCGCCTTGCCTTCAATCAGTACCGGCTCAAAAGCCTGGATACCGAGGCGGTGCAGCGTAGGCGCCCGGTTGAGCAGTACGGGGTGCTCCCGGATGACTTCATCCAGAATATCCCAGACCACCGCCTCTTCACGCTCGACCATCTTCTTGGCCGCCTTGATGGTGGTGGCAAGGCCGCGGTGTTCAAGCTTGGAGAAGATAAAGGGCTTGAACAGCTCCAGCGCCATCTTCTTGGGCAGGCCACACTGGTGCAGCTTGAGATAGGGACCGACCACGATCACGGAACGGCCGGAATAGTCTACCCGCTTACCGAGAAGGTTCTGACGGAAACGGCCCTGCTTGCCCTTGATCATGTCAGCCAGGGATTTCAGCGGACGCTTGTTGGAACCGGTAATGGCACGGCCACGGCGGCCATTGTCCAGCAATGCATCCACGGATTCCTGCAGCATCCGCTTCTCATTACGCACGATGATATCGGGCGCATTGAGCTCCAACAGCCGCTTCAGACGGTTGTTACGGTTGATCACGCGGCGATAAAGATCGTTCAGATCCGAGGTGGCAAAACGTCCCCCATCGAGCGGGACCAGCGGCCGCAGATCCGGCGGCAGTACGGGCAGAACCTCCATAACCATCCACTGGGGATTGTTGCCCGAGTGGTAGAAGGATTCCATGAGCTTGAGACGCTTGGAAAGCTTCTTGATCTTGGTCTCGGAAGCCGTCTGAGGGATTTCTTCCCGAAGCCGCTCAATCTCCGCTTCAAGATCGATGTCTCCGAGCAGTTCCTTGACGGCTTCCGCACCCATGCGAGCGTCGAATTCGTCACCGAACTCTTCAAGTGCCTCGTAATACTGCTCGTCATTGAGCAGCTGGCCACGCTCGAGCGAGGTCATGCCGGGATCAATGACGATAAAGGATTCAAAATACAGCACCCGCTCAATATCACGCAGGGTCATGTCCAGCAGCAGACCGATTCGTGACGGCAGGGACTTAAGGAACCAGATGTGCGCCACCGGGCTGGCCAGCTCAATGTGACCCATGCGCTCACGACGCACACTGGCCAGCGCGACCTCAACGCCACATTTTTCGCAGATAACACCACGATGCTTGAGGCGCTTGTATTTCCCGCACAGACATTCATAGTCCTTAACCGGACCAAAGATCTTGGCACAGAAAAGGCCATCA
>SLIH01000158.1 GCA_007135745.1 Halomonas sp.
CAGTGCTTGATCATCGCTGTCCCCTGCTTACGGTCTTGAGGTACGGGTTCCGGTTTGTTGGCCATTCGGCCCTTTTACGGGAGACCCCCGCGGGATATCCGGTAAAAGAGCCGAAGCACCCCCGAAAGGGTGCTCCGGTATGGCGTCGGCATCAGCCGATATGGTTTTTGCGGTTGTAGACGTTGAACTTGCCAGTCGGTGTGTTCAGATTTTCCACTGTGTCTTTCAGTTCCAGTGTCTTGTCGTCATACACCTTGATGGCACCGTCTTCCTGGTGGCCGCGTCCCCGGGCCCAGACAGAGACCCAGACTTCGGTGCCGGTCTGGTCGTACTCCATGTGAACCGCGACGGCGTCGTGCTCACGCGGCCGATCGGCAACATGGATCGGAGTCAGTTCGCGGGTCTCCTTGTTCATGACCATGACCCACTGGTTGACGTCCGGCTCCGGATGCATCGCCTGATCGATCCAGACGTTGTCGGATTCCGGATGGCTGCGCACGAACAGGCCGGGGCCGTCAGTTTCAACCGAGAAGCAGATCTCCCAGGCCTGGTCCGGATGGCCTTCCGGATCGTTGCCCCAGGCGGTCATCTTGCCTTCGCCCAGGTGCGTGGTGCCGCCAACCGGGCCACATTCCGGATCAACCCAGTTGGCGCCGGGGCCAGGGTGGGGGATGTCGCCGGTGTTGAGCATGCCCACGCGCTTGCGGGTCTCGGTGTCCACGAAGACCATCTTGTGGCTGTAGTTCGCCGCAATCTGGAAGTAGCGACCGGTGGGGTCGAAGAAGCCGTCGTGCAGGAACTCGGCCGATTCGATCATCTCAATCCGGAGGTTTTCGAGATCCCTGTAATCCACCTGCCAGATCTGGCCGGTTTCCTTCACGTTGACCAGCCAGGTAGGCTCATTCGGCGTGTTGTACAGTGCCGCAACCCGAGCCTCATGCACGTAGTTGCCGTCGGTGTCGTAGCCACGTGTGGAAACAACCTTCAACGGCTCCATGTTTTTGGCATCGGTGATGACGAAATGCGGCGGCCAGTAGGCGCCACCGATAACGTACTTGTCCTTCCACTCGCCGTAGTGGGAGACGGCCACGTCCCGTGCGTCGATACCGATGAACACCTCGGAGGTAACCTGGGGCGGGCTCATCCAGAGGTCAATCATGGAGAGTCGTCCGTCCCGGCCCTGAACGTACCAGAAGCGGCCGTCCGAGCTTTCCTTGGCCACGTGTACCGCGTAACCGGTTTCAACTTCGGTGACCAGTTCCTTGGTGTCGCCATCGATAATGCCCATGGCGCCCCGATCCCGCAGAATGGTGACCATGAAGTTTTCCCAGTTACGGTCATGCTGGGGTTCCGTGGGCAGATCTTCCGGCTCCACATAGACTTCCCAGGTGTCGCGGATGTCGGAGAGGGACATTTCCGGCGGATCCACCGGATCGGCCTGGATGTAGCGGGAAATCAGCTCGATCTCATCTTCATCCAGGATGCCGTCGAAGTTGTTCATGCCCCCTTCGGTGCCGAGGGTGATAATCCGTTCCAGGCGCCGCTGACCCAGCTCCTTGGTGTTCTCCGGGAGAAGGTCCGGTCCAGTTGCGCCGCCGCGCAGTGTGCCGTGACAGCCCGCGCAGCGCTGGAAGTAGATGTTGTTTGCACGCTCCATCTCTTCCTCGGTCAGTTCCGGTCCGCTGGCGAATGCCGCGCCGGTTCCGGCCAGGCTGATCGCCAGTGGCAGGCCGAGGGCAGCGAGCCCCGTTTTCAGTGTTTTTCCATACATGATATGCCTCACTTTGCTTCCCAATGGTTGGATGCTCTCCGGGGAGGAAGGCTTCGATTCGTTGGATCGGCCCGGCGAATCGATAGCTTTCCACCATTGCCTGCCATTGATAGCGATTTCTTACAGCCCCGTAATTGATAGTTATCAATGTCCAGCTGATGTTGAAAAAAAATTCCCGAAAAGGGTCTGAAAAATACACCTTAATCAGCTGTTACCAGTGGGTGGCCTGAATTGGCGGTGCGAAAGCCTGTATACCTTGATGCATGTCAAGGGCCTGAGGAGGGGGCGGTGTTACCGTTTTCATGACGATTTGATCATGTGGCGGTTGGCTCAACCGGTCGCCCTGGATGTGAGGCGAGCCATCATGAATGTGGCGGATATTGGAAAGAAAGCGGGAGACGGGCGCTGTGAAAAGACACCTGGAACCGTATACCTCGTCGGGGCGGGCCCTGGCGATGCGGACCTGCTTACGGTAAGAGCGCACCGTCTGATCGAGCAGGCCGAGGTGCTGGTCTATGACCGGCTTGTGGCCGAGGAGATACTGGAACTCTCATCGCAGAGTGCGGTGCGTGTTTTTGTCGGTAAATCCCCTTCGCGACACACGCTGCCCCAGGAGGAAATCAACAGCCTGCTGGTGCGTCTGGCCAGCAGTGGGCGCAACGTGGTGCGGCTCAAGGGCGGCGACCCTTTCATTTTTGGCCGTGGCGGTGAGGAGGCCGAGGAACTCGCTCGCGCAGGCATACCGTTTGAGGTGGTGCCGGGGATCACCGCTGCCTCGGGCTGTCTGGCGGGCCTTGGAATCCCTCTTACCCATCGGGGTGTGGCCACGGGCGCGCGCTTTGTCACCGGCCATTGCCGTGAAGGCGTTCCTCTGGAGTTGAACTGGAAAAGCCTGGCCGATCCGGAGACCACCCTCGTGATTTACATGGGGCTTTCCAATATCGCGATCATGACGGAGCAGTTGGCAGCGGCGGGACTCTCGCCGGAGACGCCGGCGCTTGCGGTGTCCTCTGGCACAACACCCCGGCAGAAAACCTGCCGCGGCACCCTTGCCACGCTGCCAGAGGATGTTGAGCGCGATGGTTTGACCGCCCCGGTGCTGATCGTCATCGGTCAGGTGGTTGAGGCGGCGGAACGCTCTGGTATCAGTCAGGTGCTTGTGGAGCGGGCGGTGAAGGAGGCGGTGCCGAGTGCGTAAGAAGCTTTGCATTGGAGGGCTCTGGTTGCTGCTTACGCTACCGGGCCATGCACTGGCAAGCGATGCCGCTGAGGTGGGCGAAGAGCGCGCGAAGGAGCTGAAGCATCTGCTGGTTCAGGAATGCGGCTCCTGCCATGGGCTGGAAATGCACGGTGGGCTGGGCCCAGCGCTCACGCAGGATGCGCTGGAAGAGCGTCACGACGACTATTTGCGCACCGTTATTCTGCACGGGGTTCCTGGCACACCGATGCCGGGCTGGCGGGGCATGTTGAGCGAAGAAGAGGCGCAGTATCTGGTGGATCTGATGAGAGAGGGTGTGGAATGAAGCTGTTTAAGGGGTTGCTGGTCACCGTTCTGCTGAGTGCCTTGTCCGTCACCACCCAGGCCGAATTGCGTGGTACCGGGGATCTCGGCGTCATCATTGAACGACAGGCCGGAAGCCTTCTGATTGTTGAGAATTCCGGAAAGACCAAACTGAAACGGGTCGAGGAACTGGGCGACTTTTCCCACGCCAGCGTGAAGTTTTCGCGCGATGCCCGCTATGCCTTTGTCTTCGGTCGCGACGGCGCACTGAGCCGTATCGATCTCCTGACCGGTGAGGTCACCGATCGGGTGAAACAGGCGGGCAACAGTGTGGGGGGTGCCATCTCCCAGGACGGCTCGCTGGTGGCGGTTTCCAATTACGAACCGGGCGGCGTCCATGTATTCCGTGCCGATGACCTGAAAGAAGTGGCAAAGATTCCCGCTGAATACGGGCCGGATGATGAACTGTCCAAGGTGGTGGGTGTGGTTGACGCGCCGGGGCAGAAGTTCGTGTTCAGTCTGTTTGACGCCGATGAAATCTGGGTCGCGGATTTCAGCGAAGGCGATGAGCC
Organism: Halomonas sp.; assembly: GCA_007135745.1. Lineage (GTDB taxonomy): Bacteria > Pseudomonadota > Gammaproteobacteria > Pseudomonadales > Oleiphilaceae > Halospina. Next base: position 3,845 of record SLIH01000158.1, read on the forward strand.
GGAGATTCGTAAGTTCCGTGATATCGGCCATCAACCCTACGATGCCCTGATAACACCCGATGGCCGTTATTACATCGCCGGCCTGTTCGGCGAAGACGGCCTGGCCATGCTCGATCTGTGGAACCTGGATGACGGCGTACAGCGCATTCTGGGGGACTATGGCCGTGGCGAGGAGCCTCTGCCGGTGTTCAAGATGCCGCATCTGGAAGGCTGGGCAGCCGCGAACAATCGACTCTTCCTGCCGGCGGTCGGGCGCCACGAATTGCTGGTGGTGGACCCTCAGGGCTGGGAGGAAACGAATCGCATAGAACTGGCGGGGCAGCCGATTTTTGCTGTTGCCCGGCCCGATGGTCGCCAGATCTGGGTGAATTTTGCCTACCCCGACAATGACGTGGTGCAGGTGGTTGATGTGGACAGCATGTCGGTGGTGAAAACGCTCACGCCCGGTCCGGGTGTACTGCACCTGGAGTTTACGCCCCGGGGCGACCAGCTGTGGCTTTCAGTGCGCGATGAAAACCGGGTGGAAATCTATGATCCGGAGACACTTGAACGCACGGCAACCATGGACGCGGTGACGCCCAGCGGAATATTCATGACCTATCGAGCGCACAGGATTGGCCTATGACCCGTGGATCACCGAGGGTGCAGCCCTTCAACCCTGAAAAGCGTGAATACGACGCTTTCGAGCAGGCGCTGCTCAACGACTGGCAGCATGACCTGCCGCTGGTGGAGCGTCCCTTCGCGGTCATGGCGGAAAAGCTGGGCGTCAGTGAAGACACCGTGATTGAAGCCCTGCAGGCCCTGCAGGAGGAAGGTGTTATCAGCCGCGTCGGGGCGACCATTAAGCCGGGCAGCGTCGGTGCTGGAACACTGGCTGCCATGTCGGTGCCGGAACAGGATCTGGAGCGGGTGGCCGCGCTGGTGTCCGCGCGGCCCGAGGTCAACCACAACTATGAACGCGAACACGAGTTCAATCTCTGGTTCGTGGCCACGGCACCAGACGAGCAGCACCTGGCCGAGGCCCTGGCCGTGATGGAGCAGGAGACCGGTTATCCGCTGCTCGATCTGCGCCTTATGTATGACTATCACCTGGATCTGGGGTTCGACATCCAATGGTCACAGAACGCGACAAAGAGCTGATTGGCGCCTTGCAGAAAGGCCTGCCGCTGGTCCGGCGCCCCTACGCCGCCCTGGGTGAGCGTGTGGGCATGGGTGAGCAGGAAGTATTGCGCCGTCTGGCGGATCTGCGGGCAAAAGGCGTTATTCGCCGCCATGGGGTCATCGTTCGTCATCACGAGCTAGGATATCGGGCCAATGCCATGAGTGTCTGGGCCATTCCCGATGAGCGCATTGACGACCTGGGCGAACAACTGGCCGGCGAGCCGGGGGTGACCCTCTGCTACCGGCGTCGTACCGCGCCCCCGGCCTGGCCCTACAACCTCTATTGTATGATCCACGGCCAGGACCGCGAGGCGGTGCTGGCACGGCGCCGGGAACTGGCGGAGAAATACGGCCTGGACCAGTGGGCTCACCGGGTGTTGTTCAGCGGACGGCGTTTCAAGCAGCGCGGCGCCTGGTATCGCCCGCCGCAGCCAGCGCCGGAGAAAGCCGAGGTGCGCCATGGATGAAATGGATCGCGAGCTGATCAACCGCCTGCAGGATGGCATTGCCGTGACCGACCGGCCCTTTGCCGAAGTAGCGCAAGCGCTGGAGCTCACAGAAGAATCCGTGGTGGAACGACTCCGGCGGCTGGTGGATGACGGCAAACTCAGCCGCTTCGGTCCGCTATACAACGCCGAACGTCTGGGTGGCGCCGTGACCCTTGTGGCCATGGCGGTGCCTGAAGAACGCTACGAGCAGGTGGCGGAACAGGTTAATGCCCATCCCGAGGTGTCCCACAACTATGCCCGCGAACACGAACTCAACATGTGGTTCGTGTTGAGCACGGAGCGCCCGGAGCAGATCGAGCAGACCCTGGCGGCCATCGAGTCCGAAACCGGACTGCCGGTTTATAACATGCCGCGCGAAAAGGAATACTACATCGGCCTGAGGTTTCAGTTATGAATGCACCGCAACCGGCCCCTGAAACCCTGCTGGATGAGCGTGATCGTGAAATCATCCAGGCCACCCAGAAAGGCATGCCCCTGGCGGTGGAACCCTACCGGGTTCTGGCGCAGCAGCTGGCGATGCCAGAGGCGGAGTTGAAGGAGCGCCTGCAGCGCATGAAAGACAGCGGCGCCATTCGCCGCATCGCCGCCATTCCCCAGCATTACGCTCTGGGGATCCGCGCCAACGGCATGTCGGTCTGGGACGTGGATGACCGGCTTGTGGACGAGCTGGGAAAGCAGGTCGGTGAACTGTCGTTCGTCAGTCACAGCTACCGACGACCCCGGCACCGACCGCACTGGCCCTACAACCTCTTTGCCATGGTCCATGGCCGTAACCGCGAGGAAGTGGAAGCGCAGGTTGCGGAAATCGAAAAACTGCTCGGCGATGCCTGCCGCAGTCACGACATTCTATACAGCAGCCGCCTGCTCAAGAAGACAGGTCTTCGACTCAGGGGCTGAAGGAGGCACCATGTTTCGCATATCGCAGTACATGAATGAACTGCTCAACCCCACCCCGGTGGGGCCGCCACGCAAGCCCTCCGGACCGGTGGTGATCTGGAACCTGATTCGCCGCTGCAATCTTGCCTGCAAGCACTGCTACTCGATTTCCGCGGATTATGACTTTGCCGGGGAGCTCAGCACCGAGGAAGTCTACCGGGTGATGGATGACCTCTACGCCTACGGTACCCGCGTGCTTATCCTCTCCGGCGGCGAGCCGCTGATGCGCCCGGATATCTTCGATATCTCGCGCCGGGCAAAGGACATGGGATTCTACGTGGGGCTTTCCACCAACGGCACCCTGATCGACGAGAACAACATCGACGACATCGCCGCCATCGGTTACGACTACGTCGGCATCAGCCTTGACGGCATTGGCGCAACCCACGACGAGTTCCGCCGCATGAAGGGCGCTTTCGATCTTTCCATGGCTGCGGTCAGGCTCTGCAATCAGCATGGTATCAAGGTGGGGCTGCGCTTCACGCTCACCCAGGACAACGCCGAGGAACTGCCCAACCTGCTCGCCCTGATGGAAGAGCATGACGTGGACAAGTTCTATCTCTCGCACCTCAATTATGCCGGTCGAGGGGATCGCAACCGGGCCAGCGACGCCCACCTGAACATGACCCGCGAGGCCATGAACACCCTGTTCGACACCGCCCTGCAGGCCGCGCGCGAAGGCAAGCATCGCGAATTCGTGACCGGCAACAATGACGCCGATGGCGTCTACCTGCTGCAGTGGGTGCGCGCGCACTTCCCGGAGCAAGCCGATCACATCGAGAAAAAACTGCTCAACTGGGGCGGCAATTCCTCGGGCGTCAACGTCGCCAATATCGACAATCTGGGCAACGTCCACCCGGATACCATGTGGTGGAACTACACCCTCGGCAACGTGCGCGAGCGGAAATTCGGGGAGATATGGGATGACAC
>SLIH01000343.1 GCA_007135745.1 Halomonas sp.
ACATCCACCACGCCCACGCCGCCGTCGGTCCCGGCACGGGTAATCATTTCCGGAAGGCGATGCAGGGTCTGGGGCCCGAAGACCATGTCCACGTGCGGCGCCCGGTCAATGATGGCCTGGCCTTCCTGACTGGCGACACAGCCGCCGACACCAATGACTGCCTCTGGGTTCTTTTTTTTCAGCTGTTTCCAACGCCCGAGCTGGTGAAAGACCTTTTCCTGAGCCTTTTCCCGGATCGAGCAGGTGTTAAGCAGGAGAATGTCGGCGTCTTCCGCGCTTTCCGTCAGCTCGACCTGATGACTCTCGCGCAGCAGGTCAATCATGCGCGAGGAGTCGTACTCGTTCATCTGGCAGCCGTGGGTCTTGATGAAAAGCTTTTTTCCCATGATTCGGTGTCGCGTCGGTGGATGGAATAGCCGCGTAGTATAACGTTTAGCCGGTGGTGGAAGCGAGCCCGCGAGGCTCCGTGTTGGAGGGATTACTGCTCATTCTGTCGGTCGAGATAGTTCTGCAGCTGTTCCTTGAGGCTGCGGGGGACGCGGGTGATGATCAGCGCGTCCTGATCCGTGTCGTAATGGACGGCCTGATTGAGCAGATCCGAGGAAAAGGACAGGCTCATCCCGTTGCCTTTGCCGGACAGGCGGACCAGTTTGCGCACACGTCGCCGGTCCGGGTGGAGTACCGTATCCGGCGACAATGACTGAGACTGGGCGGCGTGATGGGCAAACTGCTCGGGTTGTTCGTCGTTCAGATAACCCGAAAGGGCCGAGACCGGAACGGGCTCGCCCAGGGCTTCCTGTTCCCGGCAGAATTCATAGGCGCGGGTGCGCACGGTCTGGGCTTGCTCCGGGTCCTGGTCGCGGGCAAATGACTCTACCGCTTCCATGAAGGTGCGGGTCTCGGCGTCCACGTCCACATTGCTCTGGAAGCCGATCAGTGCGCCGAACAGTTTGCCGCGCTCGCCGGTGCCGCGCCCCTGGAGCAGGGTGAGGTAGCTGTCCGTGGGGTGCTCCCCGCGCCAGTCTTCCAGTTCAATGCGGGCGGCCAGATTGAGGCGGGATTGACTGATGGTTTCGGTGGCCTGGAGGGCGAGATCCCCATCAAGTTGCAGGGTTGCCTCGGTTTCCAGGGCGAACAGGTAGATGACCTCGCCGTCGGCCAGGCTTTCATGCACCAGCAGCAGGGGGCTGTCCACTTCGGCCTGCTGGGCAGTCACCAGTTCTTCCCACTGTTTCAGCACGTGGTCGGAGAAGCGCTCGAAATCCTGACGACCGTCCAGGTAATCGAGCAGCCAGCTGCTGAAAGGGTGTTGCCCAATGTCTTCGGTGAAGCGTCCGTAGGCCTTGCCCGGGCGCGCATTGAACAGGCGCTTGAATTGCCGGTGCAAGCTCTCGTAGTCGCCGCCGGGTTCGTGCAGTGCGGCACCCGATTGGGTGCCGCCGTGCTGTGAACCATCATGGCGGACCTGGAGCAGGCGAAGGTGGCGGATGGCCATGGGTTATCAGGCCTGAAGCTGGCGTTCGCGTCGCAGCGTCTGCAGCAGATCCTGGGTGGCCTTGCTCACCTGGGCGTTGTCATCGGCTGCGATGCTGTAATCGGCGCTGGCGCCCTTGAGCCCGGTGCAGAGCGTAATCAGGCCCTGATGGCGAAGTACTTCAACCATGCGGCCTCGCTCTTCATCGGAGTCCGTGTTGGTCTCATCCAGAATGACCGCCGTCTTGCCGATATCAAAAAGGCTGCGCTGCAGGGCCTGAGCCAGCATGTCCGCTGCTTCTCCGCGGCAGTTGATAACGGTGGGTTTCTGGTCCAGGCGGCGCTGCCATTCGCTGGTTTCCACCGGGTTGAGCAGCCCTTCCTGATCCGATGCCGCGGCCTGGATCATGCCGGCCCCGACGGTAATGTTGGTCAAGCGGTCGATGACGATAAAGGCACCGGTCGAGCCGCAGCTGGGGTAGGGGTCGAAAGCCAGCGGATGGCTTACTGCGAGTTCGCAGAAACCGATCTCGTTGAGCCCCAGTTGATCTGCGTCGTTCTGCTCCAGGGTGTTGACGTCGGTCTGGTAGTGGACCTTGCGCACGGAGCCCGAGGTGTAGCGTGGCCCCTGCTTGATGTCGTAGAGTCGGCCTGTTTTCAGGGGCTCTTCGGCCATCCAGACGATGTTGGCGTTGAAGTGGGATTCAACATCGGGCAGATCATCCGCCTTGACCAGCATGTCGCCCCGGCTGACATCGATCTCGTCGTGCAGGGTGAGGGTGACAGCCTGGTCGATGTAGGCTTCATCAAGGTTGCCTTCGAAGGTGACGATCTCCTTGACCCGGCTGGATTTGCCAGAGGGCAGGGCAACCACGGGGTCGCCGGGATGAATCACGCCGGAGGCAATGGTGCCGCAGAAACCGCGGAAATCCAGATTGGGCCGGTTGACATACTGGACAGGAAAGCGGAAATGCGTGAAATCCTTGTCCCGTTCGATGGAAACCGTCTCCAGGATTTCCATCAGCGGCTGGCCGTCGAACCAGGGCATGTTGTCGCTGCGCTCCACCACGTTGTCGCCCTCAAGGGCGGACATGGGCACAAAACGCAGGTCCTTCAGGTCCAGATCACCGCAGAAGTGCTGGTATTCCTCGCGGATTTCGTTGAAGCGCTCCTCGCTGTATTCGACCAGGTCCATCTTGTTGACGGCCACAATGACGTGTCGAATCCCGAGCAGGGAAGCGAGGAAGGAGTGGCGCTTGGTCTGGGTCAGGACCCCGTGGCGGGCATCGATCAGGATGATGGCCAGCTGCGAGGTGGAGGCCCCGGTGGCCATGTTCCGGGTGTACTGCTCGTGCCCCGGGGTGTCCGCGATAATGAACTTGCGCTTTTCGGTCGAGAAATAGCGATAGGCGACATCAATGGTGATGCCCTGTTCCCGTTCTGCCTGAAGGCCATCGACGAGCAGTGCAAGATCGAGCTTCTCGCCCGTGGTTCCCACCTTGGCGCTGTCGGATTCCAGTGCTGCCATATGATCTTCGTAGATCATTTTGGTGTCGTGCAGCAGGCGGCCAATCAGGGTGCTTTTGCCGTCATCGACGCTGCCGCAGGTCAGCAGGCGCAGCAGTTGTTTCTGTTCGTGCTGTTTCAGGTAAGCGTTGATGTCCTTACCGATCAGATCTGACTGATGTGACATGTGTTCTGTCTCCGAAAACCGGGTACGGGCGCGGGTTCAGGGCTGACGCCCCGGTCAGAAGTAACCTTCCTGCTTTTTCTTTTCCATGGAGCCGGCGCTGTCGTGGTCGATGACGCGACCCTGGCGCTCCGAACTCTTGGCCAGCAGCATTTCCTGGATGATTTCAGGCAGGGTGTCCGCTTCGGATTCGATGGCGCCGGTGAGCGGATAGCAGCCCAGGGTCCGGAATCGAACGGACTTCATCATGGGTTCTTCGCCTGGCTCCAGTGGCATGCGGTCGTCATCCACCATGATCAGGGTGCCGTCGCGCTCAACCACAGGCCGTTTCTTGGAGTAGTACAGCGGCACAATCTCGATGTTTTCCAGATGAATGTACTGCCATATGTCCAGCTCGGTCCAGTTGGAAAGGGGGAAGACACGAATGCTTTCGCCCTTGTTGATCTGGCCGTTGTAGATGTTCCAGAGCTCCGGTCGCTGGTTCTTGGGATCCCAGCGATGGTTCTCGTCGCGGAACGAATACACTCGTTCCTTGGCCCGGGATTTCTCTTCATCGCGCCGCGCGCCGCCAAAAGCGGCATCGAAACGGTACTTATTCAGAGCCTGTTTGAGCGACGCCGTTTTCATGATGTCCGTATGCTTGGCACTGCCATGGGTAAAGGGTCCGACGCCCTGTTTCACGCCTTCTTCGTTGATGTGGACAATCAGGTCCAGATCGTATTTCTCTGCCATGCGGTCCCGGAATTCGATCATCTCCTTGAATTTCCAGGTGGTGTCCACGTGCATCATGGGGAAGGGGATCTTGCCAGGCCAGAAGGCCTTGCGGGCCAGATGCAGCATGACGGACGAATCCTTGCCGATGGAGTAAAGCATCACCGGGTTATCAAACTCCGCCGCGACCTCGCGGATAATGTGGATGCTCTCCGCTTCCAGCTGCTTAAGGTGTGTCAGGTTGTATGTCGTCATCGGGCGTTTCGCTGTTGACTCGGATTCCGGGGCCCCCGGGCTGGCTCAAGTGTGCCCGGGTCCAAATGAGGGCGGTACTATACCAGAGACTGGTCAGGTAGCAGAAGTGGCGAAACGGATTACACAGGTGGGACACTAAGCCCCGGCCGCGAGCTGGCGGTTGATGAACTCGTCCACCTGTTGCTCGCCATCCTCGTCAAAGCGCACGAAGGACATGCCAACATGGAAGCAGTCACGGGCCACTCGGCGCACATAGATGACGTCACAGCGACAGGATATCCTGATTGACTCTCCCGATGCTGAAGACAGGTCGAAATCGACGGTGATCGGCACCGCCAGATGGGGGGCCACGGGTTCGTGGTTAGGGAGCACGCGGTCGAGAATTTCGGATGAGCAGGGGACCATGATGCCCGAGCGCGAGAGGTTCCGGATCGTACAGGGGCCGATGGTGTCGTCATCAGTGATCAGGGTGGCTTCCAGATCCACCTCAATACGGTGGTAATGCCGCAGGTTCGGGCGGTTGCGCGCTGGATTGTCCAGGTTGCTGTGATGGTTCATGTCGCCGTTCCCCATCAAGGGCTCCCGTTGTTTTGGTCAGTGTTGTTATATTTGATGACCATGATGGATCCCTTCCATTTCCTCGGAAATGGAAGGGATCCTCCTGCAAGCATAGGCTTTGATTGTTAATTAAACAAGCGGGGCGTCCCAGGGGGGCGATTTCGCCCCGCTGGGGAAGCGTTGCAGCCTGGGTCAACCCAGTTTTTTCTGCAGGATCTGGTTGACCTGGGCCGGGTTGGCTTTGCCCTGGGAGGCTTTCATGACCTGCCCAACCAGAGCGTTGAACTTCTTCTTGCGTTTTTTGTCGACTTCCTCGCCCTGATAGTCTTCCACCATGGCGGTGTTTTCGCTCAGCACTTTGTCGACCAGCGTCTCAATCTCACCGCTGTCGGAAACCTGCTTGAGCCCCTGGGCTTCGATGATGTCGTCGGCGCTGCCCTTGCCTTCCCACATGGCTTCGAACACCTGTTTGGCAATCTTGCCGGAGATGGTGCCGTCCTGAATGCGCTGAATCAGTGTGGCGAGCGCTTCCGGGGCTACGGGGCAGTCCGTGATGGCTGTGTCCGTCTGATTGAGCAGTCGGGCCAGTTCGCCCATCACCCAGTTGGCCGCCTGTCGGGCATCGCCACAGTTGCGTGCCACCGTTTCGAAGTAATCCGCCTGGGTCCGCGTCTGTACTAATGGGGTGCTTTCATCGTGGGAAAGACCGTACTCCCGCTCAAAGCGGGCGCTTTTCTCATCCGGCAGTTCAGGCAGTTGCGCACGCACGTCCGAGATGTAGTCATCGTCGATTTCCACCGGCAGCAGGTCCGGGTCAGGGAAATAGCGATAATCGTTGGCGAATTCCTTGGTGCGCATGGAGCGGGTTTCGTTGCGGTCGGCGTCGTACAGTCGCGTTTCCTGGACGACTCTGTCGCCATCCTCGATCAGCTCGATCTGCCGTTCCACCTCGGTGTTGATGGCCTTTTCCACGAACCGGAACGAGTTGACGTTCTTGATTTCGGTCCGGGTGCCCAGCTCTTGCTGTCCGACCGGGCGTACGGAGACGTTGCAGTCGCAGCGCATGGAGCCCTGAGACATGTCGCCATCGGAAATGCCCAGATAGGTGACGATGGCGTGCAGTTTCCGCAGATAGGCCACGGCTTCCGCGGCAGAGCGCATGTCCGGTTCGGAGACGATCTCGAGTAGCGGCGTGCCGGCGCGGTTTAAATCGATGCCTGTCATCCCATGGAAATCCTCGTGCAGGGACTTGCCGGCATCCTCTTCCAGGTGGGCATGGTGGATCCCTACAGTGCGCTGACCGCTGCCCGGTACATCAATGGACACCTCGCCCGGGCCCACAATGGGGTGATACATCTGGCTGATCTGGTAACCCTTGGGCAGGTCGGGATAGAAGTAGTTCTTGCGGTCGAAGACCGAGCGGTGGGCGATTTCCGCGTTGACGGCCAGGCCGAACTTGACCGCCATGCGCACGGCGCCCTCGTTGAGTACCGGCAGCATGCCTGGCATGGCAAGATCAATGGCGCATGCCTGCTCGTTGGGTTCGGCACCAAAAGCGGTGCTGGCGCCCGAGAAGATCTTGGATTGGGTCGCGAGCTGGACGTGAACCTCCAGCCCGATCACGGTTTCCCATTGCATTGCTTTGCTCCTGCCTTGTCAGATTCCCGCCGGGGTACGCTGGTGCCAGTCGGTCACCTGCTGGAAGCGATGGGCGGCATTGAGTAGCCGTGCCTCATCAAAATAGTTGCCAATCAGCTGCAGCCCGACCGGAAGGTCGTTGACCATGCCGCCTGGGATGGACAGCGCGGGAAGCCCTGCGAGGTTGGTGGAGATGGTGAAGACGTCCTCCAGGTACATGGTGACCGGGTCATCGGTTTTGTCTCCCTGGCGGAAGGCGGGCGAGGGCGACGTGGGCCCCATGATCACATCAACGTCCTCGAAGGCGCGGATGAAATCCTCGCGAATCAGGGTGCGCACTTTCTGGGCCTTGAGGTAATAGGCGTCAAAGAACCCTTCGGACAGGGCGTAGGTGCCAATCAGGATCCGTCGTTTGACCTCCTCCCCGAAGCCTTCCGCGCGGGAGCGCAGATAGAGATCATTGAGATCGGTCGGGTTCTCGCAGCGGTGGCCGTAGCGAACGCCGTCAAAACGCGACAGGTTGGCGGAGCATTCCGCCGGGGCGATAACGTAGTACGCGGGGACGGCCAGGTGCGTGTGCGGCAGGTTGATTTCACTGACCCGGGCGCCCAGCTTCTCAAATTCGGATACCGCTTCACGCACCTGTTTTGCCATGGCCGGGTCGAGATCATCCGAAAAGAATTCACGGGGAAGACCGATGCGCAATCCGGCAATGTCGTCGTTCAGGGTGCGGCTGTAGTCCGGAACCTCCCGCTCAATGGAGGTGGAATCCTTTGGGTCGAAGCCGGCCATGACATTGAGCATCAGGGCTGAATCTTCCGCGGTGCGGGTCAGGGTTCCCCCCTGATCCAGGCTTGAGGCAAATGCGATCATGCCATAGCGCGATACCCGGCCATAGGTCGGCTTGAGTCCGGTCAGTCCGCACAGCGCCGCCGGCTGGCGTATTGAGCCGCCCGTATCGGTTGCGGTTGCCGCGGGCACCAGCCCGGCCGCTACCGCGGCGGCCGAGCC
>SLIH01000315.1 GCA_007135745.1 Halomonas sp.
AGGCAACGGCAATGGACCAGAACGGCACCGCCGCCCGCTTGCGGATAAGAGCCCACAGAGGCAGCCCCCAAAGCCCTCCGAAGAACGCCAGAGACACCACGGAGGGAACACCCAGGGGTGGAACAGAAGACAGATTGAAAGGAGGCGCCTCCACGGCACCAGCAAAGTAGAAGAGACTATAGGCTCCCTGGTGGAAGATCAGGGTGGCAATAAAACCGGCGATAAAGGCCTTGAACCAGATCATGGATAATTGTCCTTATGTCGCTGCGGGTTTACGAACGTCCCGCACGGTAGCACACTGATCACCCTGAAATCAGGGACAGGAATCAGAAGCGGAAGCGAAGCCCTGCCTGGACGTTATGGGAAGGCACCCGTACCTGGGTTCTGATGCCCTCCTCGGAGCGCAGCCTGACATCCTCCCATGAACGGTGACGGTAGGATGCCTCGATGTCTATCCGCTCGAGAAGGCGGTAGGCAAGACCCAGATTGACCTGAAACCCCCAGGTGATGTCGCTGTCGTCCATAACCACACCTCGCCCTTCGGCGCTCTGGGTATCGAAGGTCACCTCTCCGACTCCCACACCAAAACCCGCCACCAGATCCACGTTTTCACGGAGCCGGAAATCCCCATACAGATTAAAAAACCCAAAGGCTGCCTCCGCAGCCCCGGAAACATTGGCTTTGGTCGTTTTCTCGCCCCCGGTTTCTACGGGTTCCCCATCATCGTCAAACTCCAGATCCTCTTCGGCCAGCTGGTCATCGTCATCCGTGGTGTCATCGAAGGTAAGTGAATCCACGTTGCCACGCTGAAAACCCAGCTCCAGCTCCCTGCGTCCCCGGAAGCGTTCACTGCCCTCAGCAACGGAACCCAATACAAGCGAAAGGGTATCGCCGCTTCGGTATTCCGAAGTGACGCGTGTTTCACCTTCATCCCCGGTATTGAAGCGGGTATCTCGTATCTGGGACCAGCCACCCATGACGCCGGCATACAAGCTGCTGGCAAACGCTGAGCCAGGGACAGCGACGAGAACAAAGAGTGTGACCAGAGCCGGGGCCGTTTTCATCATGCGAGCGTCTCCTTAACGCATTGCTGCAGGAGCGTATTGGTAACACAGCAACAGGGGATATTCCGTGCCGCTCTTAACAGACCGGCCAATTCACGGCCAACAACCCCTTGCACTCAAATGCCTGAATGCTTGAGCTGCGGCAGACACCAACGTAATGTTAGGGAGCTTCGGGGGACTAACCCGAAACCATTATCCATCGGTCACCGGGTGTCCGTTCCAAGAGGTAGAAATGGAAAAACCTGCTCAACCTGTCCTGCGTGATATCGTACTGGTCGGAGGAGGCCACAGCCACGTAGGGGTCCTCAGAAGCTTTGCCATGAACCCGCAGCCGGGTGTCCGGCTGACCCTTATCTGTCGTGATACCCACACCCCCTATTCCGGCATGTTGCCAGGTTATATCGCCGGCCATTACAGCTACGACGATGTGCACATTGATTTGAGCCGCCTGGCGGAGGCAGCCGGCGCCCGCTTCTACCGCGACGAGGCGGTGGGCCTCAATCGCCGCGAGCGCAAGGTAAAATGTCGCAACCGCCCCGATGTTCCCTATGACCTGCTATCCATCAATATCGGCTCGACACCACGGGTTGACCAATCCCGCGGGGCTGCGGACCACGCCGTTCCGGTCAAGCCCATTCACCGGTTCCACAGCCGCTGGCAGGCCCTGCTTGGAAGGTTGCAGCGGCACCAGGGCCCTATGCGCATTGCCGTGGTGGGCGCCGGTGCCGGTGGCGTAGAGCTGACGCTGGCCATGCAGCACCGTCTTCAGAGGGAACTTCACCGTACCGCGGAAAAAACCGAAGAACCCGAATTCCATCTGTTCAACAGCGCCCCGAGCATTCTCCCGACCCACAATCAGGGCGTCCGCCGACGATTCGAGAGGATTCTGGCCAAACGGGGCGTTCAGGTGCACACCGGCACCCGCATTGATCGGGTTGAGGGGCACAGACTGGTCACTGTTGACGGAAAACCCTTCGAAGCGGATGAAGTACTCTGGGTGACCGAAGCTGGAGGGGCAGCCTGGCTGCGTGACACCGGGCTGACCCTGGACCAGGCCGGTTTCATTCGTGTACGCGACACCCTGCAGACAGTCACCGACCCTGAGATATTCGCGGCCGGGGATATTGCGACCATGGTCAACCACCCCCGGGAAAAAGCCGGTGTTTTTGCCGTGCGCCAGGGCAAGCCCCTGGCGGACAATCTGCGCCGCGCGGTGCAAGGCAAGCCCCTGCGAGATTATCAGCCACAGAAGCGTTGGCTGGCGCTGATCAGTACCGGCGACCAGTACGCCATTGCCTCGCGCGGCGCCATGGCATTCGCCGGTCGCTGGGTGTGGCGCTGGAAAGACTGGATTGATCGTCGTTTCATGGACCGCTTTAACAAACTCCCTGCCATGGCGGAAGAAAGCCAGGAGGATCCGACTTCGGGCATCGCGCTGAGCAACGAGGAAGCCCAGCAGGCCATTTCCGCCGTCGCCATGCGTTGCGGCGGCTGCGGTGCGAAAGTGGGCAGCACGGCACTTTCACGAGCGCTGCAGTCGCTGCAACCCATTGAGCGCAAAGACATCCTGGTGGGATTGCATGCACCCGATGACGCCGCTGTCCTGCGCGTCCCACCGGGCATGGCGGTTGTTCATACAGTGGACTTTTTCCGCGCCTTTATCGACGACCCCTATATCTTTGGCCAGGTGGCCGCCAACCACAGTCTTGGCGATCTCTTTGCCATGGGTGCCGAGGCCCAGAGTGCCACGGCCATTGCCACGGTTCCCTACGGTCTGGAGTCCAAAGTCGAAGACGTCATCTATCAGATGATGTCCGGTGCCGTGGAAGTACTGAATGAGGCGGGCTGCGCCTTGGTTGGCGGGCACACTGGTGAAGGACGGGAGCTTGCCCTGGGCTTTGCCGCCAACGGTTATATCGACCCTCGTCAGGTCCTGAGCAAGGGGGGCATGAAGGCTGGTGACGCCCTGATACTGACCAAGCCCATCGGCACCGGCACCCTCTTTGCCGCCCACGCTCGCCTTCAGGCCAAAGGGCGCTGGATCGACTCGGCCCTGGCCTCCATGGTGCTTTCGAACCGACTGGCAGCACGCTGCCTGCACGAGCATCACGCCACCGCCTGCACCGATCTGACCGGTTTTGGACTGCTCGGGCATCTGGTGGAAATGACCCGGCCCTCCGGAGTCGATGCTGAACTGGATCTGGCGGCCTTGCCCGTCCTACCCGGTGCCGAGGAAACCGTGGCCCAGGGTATTCTGAGTTCGCTGCAGCCGGCCAATGTACGCCTGCGCCGAGCCGTTCGCAATCAGGAGGAGGTTGCCTCCCACCCACGCTATCCGCTGCTGTTTGATCCTCAGACGGCAGGCGGTCTGCTTGCCAGTATTCCGGCGGATCGGGTGGAATCGTGCGTACGCGCACTCAAGGCGGTAGGCTATCCGGAGACTGCGGTGATCGGACGGGTCAAGGCTCAGAGCGAGGCGCTGGCGCCGGTGGTGGTGAATACCTGAGAGCCTCGGGACATCCCCCGGATCGCGGGATGCCGGTGAGCAAAGCGAACCGCATCAAACAGATTGGCCGTGATCAGGATGCGGGTCATTGCATGACCCGCATCCTGCGCCAGGTGCTGAGCTGGGCAATGGAGTGCTGAAACTTGCGGGCGGTTTCGCGAATCACGAAGGGAATGTCCTCAGGTTCACCGATCATCTCGAAGTGGGGCTCAAGGTACCGGCGCAATCCCTCCAGAACGGTGATCGGAAGGCCATCGCGGTAGAAACCACCCACCCAATTCTCACGCGGCGTGAATTCTTCCAGCAGGGTATAGGGTGAGCTGATCACCAGATAACCACCCACGTTAAGCCGATGGTGTATCCCCTGAAGAAAGGACACAGGGTCATGCAAGCGGTCGATCAGATTGCCGGCAAACACCAGATCGTACCCGCTGATGTGATCCGCCAACGAGGAAGCATCCCCAACCTCAAAGGCAACCCGTGACTGCAGTCCATCCAACCCGGAGTCAGCGAGGTCCGCGACCACAGATCGAGTAATGTCGCCCTCATCTACCAGCTGATAGGGAATCTGACCCTGTCGCTGAAGCCGTTTAGCCGCTTCAATGAACCGCCGCGACAGGTCGACCCCGGTGACTTCGGAGAAGGATCTGGCCAGCTCAAAGGTGGTGCGCCCCACGGCACAACCCAGATCCAGGGCACGCAAACCGTCTGTCTCCGGCACCAGGCCCCGGCACCGATCGGCACAAACACGGGGATAATTGGCGACATCAAAATATTGATCCCCAAAGTGAAAAGCGAGGTACTGCCCAAGCTGCTCATCGCTCTCGTAGTAGTCGGTCACGGGGTTACTCCACTGCGGTTCGCCATCACTTTTCCAGGGCACAGGTGCGAAAACCCGTGAAAACGTCTGCCCGATCCGGATGATAGGCCTGACGGTAGGTCCCGCGGATCAGACGCGACGAGGCGGCACAGCCTCCACCACGGGTCGTCTTGTGGTCCCCGAACTGCAGGGTCGACATGAAGGGGTACATGTCCACGGCAAAGCCGTCATAGGGCAGAAACTGATTACTGGTCCATTCCCAGACTGTGCCCAGCATCTGCCGACAACCGAAGGGACTGTCTGCTTCAGCGAAGGCGGTGACCGGAACCCGCCCCATAAATCGCTGGTCCATATCAACCCACTCCGGCACGAGCTCATTGCCCCAGGGGTAGCGCCTCCTCCCCTGCGCAGCCGTATTGCCCAGAGCGGCCACTTCCCATTCGTACTCACTGGGCAGACGCCGCCCGGCCCAGTTGCAATAGGCCTCGGCTTCCCAGTAGCTGATCTGCCTGACGGCAAAACCCGGCTCCAGGGGTAGCCACTGATTGAAAACCCGCTCGTGCCAGTGGCCATCGATTTTTCGCCAATGGAATGGCTGACTCAGCTTGCCCCGGCGCTCAGCCTCACCGCTCCCGAAGTTCAGATCCAGTTCGCGCCGCAGCCATTTGCGCCCACCCTGGCTCCAGAACTCATCCGCACGCTCATAACCGCCTTCTTCCACGAAACGCAGGAAATCGCCGTTGCTGACCAGGGTCCGGGCAATGGAAAAGGACGGCATGTCCACTTCAAACCCCGGCTTCTCATTATCAAAGCCAAAATCCTCATGGGCAAAACGCTCCTCCCCCCCCGGCACGCCAATCCAGTAGCGCCCCGCAGGTACCCTGACATCGCCCAGGTCGGAATTATCCCGACCCTGCCCGGCAAAGGCATTGGGCTCGGAAAACGGAGGGGCGGGGTAGCCCACCGTCTGCCGGCACCAGGTCATGGACTCCACGTGCATGTTCTGGTGATAGATGGCGTAACGATAGAGGTAGAGCGCCTCTTCCGTGAGCGGTTTGTTCCGGATCCGTTCGCGCACGCGATCCATAACGATGTCCAGGTAGGCCAGGGTCTTCTCCCGCGGCGGGAACAGGGTCCGCGACCAGCGATCCCCGTGATCCATGTGGAATGAATCCCAGAGTTCGTCCATTGAGGGATCATAGCTTGGTGTTCCATCGAGGTAATTGAGCACGAAAACCTCGTAGAAAAAGGCCGCATGCCCCATTTCCCAGACCGGGGGATTCACCCCGGGGTGGTATGGCACATCAAGCTGGGCTTCATCGAGCGTGGTGACCAGCGCTTTCATGCGCTCGGCGGTCTGATCCAGAGCTGTCAAAAGGCTTTGTCTGTCATCCATCGTCTATGTCTCTCCATGAGTCACTGGATACCGTAACGCGCCCGCACCGCATTAACCACCTGAACAAGCGCCTGTCGCTCAGAAGCCTCTGTAAACAAAGACGCCCGATGTTCGCAGTGCGCACGCAATCGTTCGAGATAGTCCGGGTTACGTTCAATTTCGGACAACCGCCCAGCCAGCGCCGCTGTGTTCCCCACCGGATAATAGCCCGGATAATCCTCACCCAGCAGACCGCGATTGCCGGGGATATCCGAAGCAATCACGGGCAAACCGGCGACGCAGGCTTCCGACACCACATTGGCACCGCCCTCCATCACTGAACTGATAACCATCGCCCGGGACTGTGCCATAAGTCTTCGTACTTGCCAGCGGGGTATTTCACCACGCCATTGATAGCGTTGATTCGCAAGCATTTCCGCCTCGGCGAGCGCCCGCCATTTGTCATTGTGTGCCTTTCCCGCCTGGATCACCCGTACACGAGAATCCGACGGCAGCTCAAGTGCGGCCCAGGCCGTACGAAGTGAATCCTTTTCCTCCCTGAGATGCCCCACAACGCACACATCAAACCAGGATTTCACCGGAGGCCGATGGCAAGGCAAGGGTTCCGCTGACTGAAAGACCGTATGGAGTTGCTCGTGGAAGGTGTTCGGGATGTCGTCCCGTACCCGATCGTGAAGTCCGATCAGTGCATCGGCCACCTCCATACTGAACACCGTTTCCTCGGGATCTGTGCGCTGGAAGCGATAGATATCCGTGCCGGTGAGTGCAACAATCAGCGGTTTATCCGGGCACTGTCGCCGGAAACGTTCAATGGAGCGGTAACTCCGCCAGGCGTGCAGTGCGATCATCAGATCGGGTTTTCCGCTACTGTATTCCGTGGCAAGTGTTACCCTGAGGCCTTCCCGGCGCAGCATCCGCGCCCAGCGCGTGGCCGTTGCCCGATTGCCGGCAAGGGATCCTTTGCCGACTGGTGTAACCATCTGCACATTGAATGGTCTCATGGTGACTCCATTGGTGCTTGCCAGGGAACATAATAGCCGTACATGCTGCAGGCGTACTTTACAGACCCTAAGCATCCTCCCTAGATTAAAGGGCACCGAAGTAAGTGGGCTTCCAGCAGGCGCAAGCCGCGTGCTCCCTGCTGAGCCACAGCCTGGCAGCCAGCGTAGAATTACCTGGATACTGCAGGAAGACCCTAATAACAAGGAACCATTACATGCGCATTCTGACTTTGCTTCTTACTGTTGTCATGGCGTTTGGGGCCCAGGCGGCCCCAACGCTGACCTTTACCGCCATCCCCGATGAAGATGAAACCCGCCTCAAGGAGCGTTTCAACCGGGTGGCGGATTACCTGGCCGAGGAACTGGACGTCGAGGTTCGTTATATCCCCGTCAAATCCTATTCAGCCAGCATTTCCGCATTCCGCAACAATCAGGTCCAGTTGGCCTGGTTCGGCGGACTGTCCGGCGTGCGTGCCCGGGAACGCGTACCTGGCTCGCAAGCCATAGCCCAGGG
>SLIH01000348.1 GCA_007135745.1 Halomonas sp.
CCGGGTTGTCCCAGCAGGTGGGCGGTGGGTGTCACGTGCTCAGCAGTTGCAGGTGGGGGACTGGATTACCGAGAAAGATCAGGGCGGAGAACGGCGCCGCATGCGCCTGGTATGGGTGGGTGATGACGCTTATCGCTTCGTCTTTCTGACTGCGCAGGGACTGCATGAAGTGGAGTACGATCTGGAGGATGTGGTCGAGCGTTTCCGATCCGGTGAAATCGAACACCTGGAGCAGGATCAGGTTCCCTTTGTCGATCAGAGCCTCTATGACATCGTCCAGGATCTGTACCGTGAGATGGCTTTCCGGGCAACCCATGATCCGCTCACAGCCTGTATTCAACGCCATGAGTTTGAAAAGCAGTTAACGCGCATGATCCACGAGTCGCGCGCCAGCGGTCACAATGGCGCATTGATTACCCTGGATATTGACCAGTTCTCCGTGGTTAATGCCAGCTATGGGACGGCGGCGGGCGATGCGATGCTGCGAGAGTTGGGCGTGCTGCTCGGGGAACTGAAGCCTGAAGGAAGCTGCGAAGTTGTATTGGGCCGCCTGGGAAGCAATGAGTTTGCAATGGCGTTGTTGCCTTTGGCAGTCGAGGAAGCGCTTGATTTTTCCGAACGAGTGCGACGACGTTGTTCGAGCCACGCCTTCCGCTACCAGGGATCGGAATTTCGGGCCAGCGTCAGCGTTGGTGTGGCGCCCATTGATGGAGACTCGGCGGAAGCCAGTACATTATTCAATCGTGCCAACCTTGCCCTCAGAAATGCCAAGGAGGCGGGTGGAAACTGTGTCCGGTTTGCCGGCGAAATCCAGCAGCAGCAGGAACAGGAATTCATGGCCTGGATCAACCGGGTGGATCAGGTGCTTGAGGATGATTCCCTGACTTTGCGCGCGCAGGAGATTCTGCCGGTCGGGGAGGATCGCTCAAAGGGAATCTACGAAATACTTCTGGGTCTGAAGGATGAGAGGGGCGAGGCGATATCCCCGGAGCCCTTCATGCGTGCGGCGGAGCAGTCCCGTCGCAGCACCAGGGTTGATCGCTGGGTGGTTGATTCCGCACTGAGCTGGATGGAGCAGAACCCGGACGTGGTTAATCGGGTGTACGCCTTCAACGTCAATCTGTCCGGCGCGTCGGTCAGCGACGATGAGTTTCTCGCCTATCTGGAGAACCTGGTGCGCCAGAACAGGGTGCCGCCTTCAAAGTTGTGCTTCGAGGTGACCGAAACGGCTGCGATCGCCAACATTCATTACACGGCGGATTTCATGCGGGAAATGAAACGTTTCGGGTGCCGATTTGCCCTGGATGATTTCGGGACTGGCCTCTCCTCCTATGCCTATCTGCAGAAGCTTCCGGTGGACTACGTCAAGATTGACGGGGTCTTCGTGCGGGATTTGGCAGACAACCTGACCAACTATGCCATGGTGCGCTCGATCAACGAACTGGCACATTTTCTGGGAATGGAAACCATGGCGGAATATGTTGAGGATCTGGAGACGCTTAACGCGTTGAAGGAGGTTGGTGTTGATTACGCCCAGGGCTTTGGGCTTTCCCGGCCGAAACCGATTGAGCGCCTGATTCAGACCGACAGACAATCAGTGGCAGGGAAATAAACGCTACTGCGGAGTCCGGAAAGCCGCGCATCCTGCGGGGCTTTCCGGCTGTTGTGGCTTGAGCAGGGATCAGGCAGTGGCCTCATCCGTTTCAGTCGACTCCGTTTCCTCTGCCGCGTCGGCTTTGGCGTCATCGTGCTCCAGCGCTTCCATGCGGGCGCGCTCTCGGACTTGCGCGGCGAATTCGCCATACTTCTCCATCAGCTCTTCCTTGCGGTCCGGATCCATGTTGATGCGGCTGAAGTCGCCCTTGTAGTGCTCAATCACGCGCTTATCCATCATCTCGAACCACCAGTTGGGGATATAGGTGGGCAGGAGCATGGAGGCGTAACCGCCCGGCAGTTGCGGGGCTTCCTCGAAATGCCGCAGAGCCTGGAAGCTCCGGGTAGGGTGCGCGTGATGATCCGAGTGACGCTGTAGCTGGTACAGGAACAGGTTGGTGACAACATGGTTGCTGTTCCAGCTGTGCTCTGGCTTGGTGCGCTCGTAATTGCCACTCTCGTCCTTCTGGCGAAGCAGGCCATAGTGCTCAAGATAGTTCACGCTCTCGAGCAGGCTGGCACCGTAAACGGCCTGAGCTGCCAGGAAGGGCACGGCCCGGGGTCCACAGACCAACGTGGTGGCGCCAAAGAAGCCGGCTGTCATGGCCCAGCCCTGAAGCAATTCATTATCCAGGCTCCAGAAACTCTTGCCGCGGCGCTCGAGACGCTTGGTTTCGATCTCGATGGCTGATTTGATGCCTCCGATTACCGTGCGGGGCAGGAATTTCCAGAAACTTTCCCCCATGCGGCTGCTGGCAGGATCTTCCGGTGTTGCCACACGCTTGTGATGGCCGAAGTTGTGTTCGAGCCGAAAGTGGGTGTAGCCCGTGGGCGCCAGAGAGGCAAGGGACAGGAACTTGTTCAGCTTGCCCGGCTTATGGCCGATCTCATGGGCTGTGTTGATGCCTACGCCGTTGATGGCGCCAACCGTAAGCGCAATGCCAATGCGGTCGCTGAGTGGTGTTTTTTTCCGAGTCGCCAGCCAGGTGCCGAGGAAGGTCATGGCGTATTGGGTGGGAATGAATGCCTTGACGAGGGTGCTGTAGTACTTGTCTTCTTCCAGCGGTTTGACGGCGGATTCGGGCGGATTGCTCTGATCTTCACCGATCTTGCGATCCAGTGCCGGAATGATGCCGTGGACCAGGGCCGGCCCGGTCCAGGCCAGGGGACGCATTACCTTGGGCGCCACTGCATAACCCGCCAGGGCCGTAAGGCCTATGCCTGGCAATGCCGGTCCAAGGAGCCAGAGATAACGTTTGGGGTCTTTCCAGTCGCTGCCCCCTTTCTCTGTTTCCGTTGATTCCTGCATCAGGTTGTCGGGTGTTTTTGCGTTCATGGCGAGCAGTCTCCTTCGTGTTCCTGCGAGATACACTTAGACTGTACGCATTGTTGTCGGACAATTCAAGAGTTAGGTTAGGTGTTGTCAGTTTCCTCCGCAGCGCGTATCCCGGAGCGAATGGCCCCTTCGATGTATCCGTTCCAGTGCGTCGCGGTTTCGGTGCCAGCCCAGTGTATGCGGTGATGGGGGATACGGGCGCTGGTGCCGGTCTCGCTGATAACACCGGGCGCGGCAACGCCCGCATAGCAGCCGCGCGACCAGGTTTCAGTCGCCCAGACGTGATCAACATAGTGTTCTGGCGCCAGGGCCTGTTCGCCAAAGTAGCGCTCGAACGCACCCAGAACGACCTGCCGGCGGGACGCCTGGGATTGCTCTGCCCAGTGGACCGCTTCCCTGGCTTCGATGAATCCCATGAGGATGCCTTTGGGGGAATCCGGTGGTGTGGCATCAAAGCAGGCGTGTACAGGCGGCCGATCACCGGCGGCCGAGCCAGACAGACCCTGATCCCGCCAGAAGGGGCGCGGGTAGATGGCAAAACACTTGATAACCTGTCCCGGCTTCAGTCCCCGGCACCAGACGCGCCGAGCTTCCGGCATGCCGGGGCGGAAATCCACATCCAGGGTCAGGGCCGGGGGCAGGGTGCAAATGACGCGATCGGCGGTCAGTTTGCCCGCGCTCGTGTGAATGGTCGTCCCGAGGCGATCCTGTTCAATCGCATGAACAGGCGACTCCATGGCAAAACTGACGTCCTCGGCTTCCAGGCTTTGGCGCCAGCTCTCTGCAAGCCCCTGCATGCCCCCGTCAATGCGGTCCTGCTGGGCACCCCCGCGCGCAGAGGTGAGTCGTTCCAGGCCGCCGCCACTGCGCAGGTAAAATAATGCATGGAGCAGGCTGATGTCGTCGGGATGGGCGGCAAAGACCGATTCAATGGCGACCTGCATCAGTGCCCGAGCCTGGGGATGACGGAGATTTCGCCGCAGCCAGTCCCCCAGGGTCTGTTGATCAAGGTGCTTTGCTCGCACGGCGTGGCCTGGGTTATCGAGCGGTACCCGCTTCGCCAGCGCTTCCAGACGCCAGAATCCCCAACCCAGATTGAGCAGCGCCAGAGGTGGCAGGCGGAAAGGAATCAGCCCTCGATAACGACGATTGCGACCCTTCAGGTGGACCAGATTGTGGCCTGCCGTGTGCATGGCCCAGACGCGCTTCTCGAACCTTTGGGCGAGGGCGTAGAGGTGATCCTGCCCTGGTCCGAGCCATTGCCCGCCCAGGTCCAGCCAAAGGCCGTTATCGAGGTGATCGGTCCGTGTGCGACCACCGACTCTGCCACGTGCCTCCAGCACCAGGACATCCTTACCCTGGCGTCGCAGAGTCTCCGCAGCTGACAGACCGGCGTATCCGGCGCCGATGACGATAGCCTGAGCGTCCATCTGCACTTCTTCCTTTTCTGATGCCCGCCGTGGGTGCTGTTCTACCGGTCACGACTTTTCCAATGCTCGGCTCCGATGAAGATGAGCTTGAGGAATCGGGCGGTACGTTGTTCGATCTGCTGGATCTGATAGTCGTCCTCGGGCGAGACGCCGAGAAGATCCGTGAGGCTGAAAGCCACGGTTCGCACCACCAGATCACAGGTTATTTCCATATCGGCATCACTGAGGTGATCCACAAGGCGGAGTCGGCGGAGGTCGTTGGCCAGCTCCATGGTGAAGAAACGCATTTCGCTGCGAACGCCTTCGTGTACTGCGCGGCTCTCGCCGGCCAGCCCCTGCGCCATGAACAGGAAAACGTTGCGGTTGTCCCGGGCGTGGTTAATGAAGATGGCGACTGATTCGTCGATCAGCTTCTCGGATTGCCCCACGTTCGCGCGCGCCTCTCGCATCACCCGGCGCAGGGCCAGCCCCAGTTCGTCGACCAGCTGCAGTCCGAGATCGTCCATGTGGCGGAAATGACGATAGAAGGCAGTGGGTACCACGCCCGCCTTGCGGGTCAGTTCGCGGATGCCAAGGCTGGAAAAGTGGCGGCCTTCTCCTACCAGAGCCAGTGCGGCGTTCATCAGCCGTTCGCGGGTTTCACCGGGTTTGCGTCGTTGTTGTTTTGTCATGGGCGAAGTCTGCCATTTTTTTGCGATTGCGTCACAAGGCCTTTTATGAAGCAAGTGTACACATCTGATTCATGTCAAAGGTAGCTCATGCTGTCTCTTTTTTAATCAAACACCTGTTGACACGTCGAAAGAGCGGTGTGTACAGTCGTTCACATAGACGTGTACAAATGTACCTTAGGGGGTGCGCAATGGAATCGATGGTACCTGCAGGAAACCCAATCCGATGGCTGGGACAGCAGTTGTTCAACCGGCAGAACCCGGCGGTTTTCTTTGATCCGCTGCTGGAAGTGGTCAACCCGCTCTGGGTGCGGCGGTACCTGCCGGCGCAGGTGATTGGCATCACCGAGGAAACGCACGACATCCGAACCTTCGAGTTGCGGCCAGCCTCCCGCTGGGGTGGGTTTCGCCCAGGACAGCATCTGAATCTCAACGTTGAGATTGATGGCCGCTGGTATGCACGACCGTTCACATTATCCTGTGCTCCGCAGCAGTGGCGCCGGAGAGGCACCATTACACTGACTGTCAAGAAAGTGCCCGACGGCGTGGTAACGGGGTGGATGCACGATCGGATGGCCGTGGGTGATGTTGTGGGTATCACCGAGGCGTTCGGCGACGAGCCGAATCCGCGTCCGGATGAGCCCGCCCTTTTTATTGCCGGCGGCAGCGGCATTACACCGGCCCTGAGCCAGTTGTCCGCCATGTCGGAACAGGGGCGGGATGCACCCGTGACCCTGCTGTATTTCGTGCGCACCGAGAAGGACGTGATCAGGCGAGAGACGCTTGAGCATCTGCAGCAACAGCTCCCACAGCTCACGCTGAAGGTTGTCGTATCCGAACCTGCGGGCAGGGTGCCGGAATACCTCAATGAAGATCACCTTCGCCAGATCGAGGGACTTGGCCATCACGAATGTTTCGTCTGCGGTCCGCCGGGAATGATGCGCGCAGCGGGCGAGTTGCTTGAGTCCTCCGGTGTTTCTCCGGATCAGATCCACCGCACCTTTTTTGTCGCCGCGACGCCAGCGGATGGGGGCGATGCGGAAGCGGGCGGGACAGTCACCTTTGCGCGCAGTAGTCATGAGGTTTTGGTCGAAGATGGCCGTTCGCTTCTTGAAGTCGCCGAGGAAGCGGGACTCAACCCACGTTATGGATGCCGCATGGGTATCTGCCACCAGTGCAGCTGCCGCAAAAGCAGCGGCGTTGTCATGAATCGTCTCACCGGTCGGGCTTCAAGCCCCGGTGAGGAAACCATTCAGCTGTGCATTTCATCTCCCCGGGGTCCGGTCAGTCTCGATTTATGAGCGGGCAGCCTCAGGCAGGTTGCAAGGGGACACAGCCTTTTCACCAATCAAGGAGAGCTCTTATGCGTAAGCTCAATGAAAACCAACTGAAAGAACTCGCAGCGGACTTTGACGAGATCCGCAACGAGGTGCTCGCCGACCTGGGTGAGCGCGATGCCAACTACATTCGTCGTATCATCCGGCTGCATCGTGGGTTGGAAGTCGGCGGGCGGGTGCTGATGCCGGCGGGTTTTATTCCGCCGGTCTTCCTGGCTGCGGTCGGATCGCTTGGCCTGGCCAAGATTATCGAAAACATGGAAATCGGCCACAACGTCATGCACGGCCAGTACGACTGGATGAATGACCCGGAACTCAATTCGCAGACTTATGAGTGGGACACCATCTGCACGTCCGATTCCTGGCGCCGCACCCACAACTACGAGCACCATACCTACACCAATATCATCGGCAAAGACCGTGATTACGGTTATGCGGTACTGCGGCTGGACGACGATGAACCCTGGCGTCCCGCACACACGCTGCAGTTCATCAACTTCGTAATGCTGAGTGTGTTCTTCCAGTGGGGTGTGGGCCTGCATGAACTGGAAACGGAAAAACTACTGAGTCGGGAGATCAGCCTCAAAGAGAAGAAGGGATTCCTGAAGGACTTCTTCCGCAAGGGCGGCCGTCAGGCGTTCAAGGATTATGTGTTTTTCCCGGTGGTGACGCTGCCGGTCGCGCCGGTGGTGCTGGCAGGCAATGCTTCGGCCAACCTGGTGCGTAACCTCTGGGCATCCAGCGTGATTTTCTGTGGCCACTTCACTGAAGAGGCGGAAACCTTCTCCGAGGAAGAATGTGAGAATGAGAGCAGGGGACAGTGGTATCTGCGTCAATTGACCGGTTCCA